>NZ_JAKREY010000006.1:0-251047 GCF_022348265.1 Alteromonas sp. Cnat3-28 | reverse complement strand
TTGAACACCGATTCCGGAAATAAGCCCAAAACTGTACTAAATAAATCCGGAATCAGTGTTCAAATAATTCCAGAATAGGTGTTCAAGTGTTTCCAGAATCGCTGTTCAGATCAGGCCGGAATATGCACATGCACCACAAACTGAATACCGACTTCTTGATAGCGTTTTATATAGCGTTCAATTGAACGTCGGGATTTATTGAGTAACTTGGTAGCATTGGCAATCGATATTTTACCTTCAACCACTTTAGCTATTATATCAACGGTGAGTTGAGCTTTAGAATCCATCACAATCATCCTCAACATGCCTTCTAGTATTCAAAAAACAAAACACTAACAGGCACATAAAAAAATGACCGACAGAATCGCTTGGTAATTAAGATACGACAAAGTCGCTTGGTGTTAACACGCTAAACTGGATTAGTCGTCACTTAACCTGACACTTTCAGAGATAGAGCTAGACCAAAATTGACAGTCTCTTGTGCACGTGAAGCAGACCTTGGCTCATTAAGATTTTAATGACACGAATGAGGTAATCAACGGTCATGCTACTAATAAAAATTGAATGGCTGCTTTAGCCGAATACCTATGACAAAGCTCCAACATAAAACTGATAATTCGAGACTAATTCTCCGTACTAGAAGAACACACTTCTGCAATGCTATCTAATTGATGCAATACCCCGCACTCTTTAACCTTCTTATCATGATCGCAAGCAGAACGAATTGAAATCAGTGTTTCTTGTAGTACTTTTAATTCAGCTATCCGATGTTCGATATCGTCAACATGCTTATCTATTGTAGTATTAACGTTTTCGCAGCTATTCTCTGGGTTTGCTCGGGTTTCCAGTACTAATTTAATTTCCTCGATTGTCATATCTAATGCGCGACATTGCTTTATAAACAATAACTGCTTCAGTGCATCTTCAGAGTAGCTTCGATAATTCGATGCCGTTCGCTCAGGTGCAGCCAATAGTGATTTACGCTCATAAAAACGAATTGTCTGAATACTCAACCCTGTCTTAGCTGCCAGAAGCCCAATTTTCATTTTAACTTGCCTAAAGCTTGACTCTATACCAAGTATAGAGTTTACACTCGCGTTATAGGTGAGTAAAGCGAGTGTTTTTATGAGTGGTTGTGGGTGCGAAATTGAGATAAAAGACCAAGAACAAAAGGCAGTTCTCTACTGGCTATTGGGCATCAATGCTGTGATGTTTATCATTGAAATGAGTGTAGGGTTACTCGCTGACTCAACAGCACTTATTGCAGACTCCCTTGATATGTTGGCTGACGCAGTCGTTTACGGTGTTGGTATATATGCAGTAGGGAAAACAATTGTTCACAAAGCCAATGCTGCAAAGGTAAGTGGATATTTTCAATTGGCATTAGGCCTATTAATTTTGTTTGACATAGCTCGTCGCGCAACCTTTGGAAGTGGGCCTGAATCTATGCTTATGATGGGCATGGGCGGTGTTGCACTTATCGCTAACGTTATATGTTTGGCGATAATCAGAAAACAAAAAAATGGCGAGGTGCATATGCGAGCAAGTTGGATATTCTCGGCAAACGACGTCATTGCAAACATAGGAGTGATATTGGCGGGTGTGATGGTTTATCTATTCGATACTCGTTGGCCTGATTTGGTCATAGGTTTTATTGTGTCTATCGTTGTGTTACGAGGCGCAGTCTTAATTCTAAAAGACGCCAGACAGGAATTCCGTGAAAACAGCTCGACGAATGGAGAGATCGTATGAATTTCACTCAAGCAGCAAAACCTTACATACTTCAAAAACTGAGCGCCGCGCATCAATCCCTTTCGAACAATGACAATAAAGCAGGATTTAAGGCCTTAGAGGATGCTCATGTCATCGGTCAGCACTCAACATACCACCACACACGAGTGCATTATGAAATGCTTAAATTTGGAATAGAACGCCGCGACCTTAAAGAGATATTTGGACAAATTTTTAGAATGCTAGGTGCGCTGACTAAAACTCCAATTGGCTTATTGCCTGAGGGCAATACTGGTGGGGCAAACGTGAGTCCATTCAAGTCAATGTCTATTTCACCCGAAAACAAAGCCATATTGGAAAAAATTAGAAATGCACAGTCATAACCATTCACACTCGCAAGAGAATTCAACCGACGCGTCTAAACGTATTGGATGGGCGTTTTTCTTAAATGTGGTGTTCACTGTTATTGAATTCATTGGTGGATGGCTTACCAACAGCACCGCTATTATGGCTGACGCAGTGCACGATTTGGGTGATAGTCTTTCCATTGGTACAGCGTGGGGATTAAACAAGCTTAGCGATAAAGATTCTAATCAAACATTCTCATACGGCTACAAAAGATTTTCCTTACTCGGTGCATTGATTAACGGTATTGTGCTGACGGTAGGCTCCATTTGGATATTGCTTGAAGCGATACCTCGTTTGGCTGAGCCTGAAATGCCCCAAGTTGAAGGGATGGTTTTATTGTCTATCTTTGGGATGGCAGTAAACGGCTTTGCGGCTTATAAACTGAGTGAGGGAGACTCATTAAATGAGCGAGTCCTCAACTGGCATTTGCTGGAAGATGTGCTTGGTTGGGTAGCAGTATTTATCGTGTCCATCGTCTTAATGTTTAAGCCTTGGCCTATTTTAGATCCAATCTTATCCATTGGCTTTACTTTGTTCATCCTTTTCAATGTGTTCCGCAATCTCAAAGAAACCCTAATGCTGTTTTTGCAAGCAACGCCCGATGAAGAACAGCTTTCAAAGATTCGAAGCGATTTACTGGCAAACGATAAGGTAAGTGATCTTCATCATTTTCATATTTGGTCTCTAGACGGTGAGCGTAACGTAATGACGGTCCATCTTGTTCTTGATGAAGATGTCAGTCTTGAGCACCTCCAATCACTCAAAGAAAACATACACAGTTCGTTAGAAAAGTATAAATTTGAACATACGACAGTTGAGCTGGAGTTTGCTAATGAACAATGTCGTGACGAAGTGAATTAGGCTTGGTAACCTTTCATACATGAAAAATCTAAAACGCATAAGTTACATCGTGATCTCGCTGATACTCTTTCAGTCGTTTTCTGCTGTGGCGAATTCGTTAGATTTTCATGCAATAGACATTCAGCACTTGCAACACGAGCATAAGCATTCTGAGCACGAGCAAGTGCAGTCTGAGCTGTCTGCCAATGAAACCAGTGATAAAGTAAGTACAGAGCACCACAATCCTGCTGATTGTCACCATTGCGGCCACTGCCATGGCACACATGCACAATGGGTCAGTCAGAGTCATATCAACAGTCTGAAAACAGTGGTTTCAGTCCACAATTTCAACTATTTAGATGCGGTAATTGACGCACCTATTAACCGCTTACTTCGCCCCCCCAAAATTACTTCCTAGTACGTTTTTTCGATAGCACCGCGCTGATAACACTCGCGATGCTAAATATTGATAAATTATTAGGATATTCCAATGAAAATGTTTCCTATTTTCGGGCATGCATCTGCCATTGTGTGCAGTTGCATACTGGGCTTATTACTCAGTCCACCGACCGCTCATGCGGCGAAAACCAACAGATTTGTAGACAAAAGTGTCCAAGCGCCCATACGAGAAACGCTGACTCTTGAGGACGCTATTAGACTAACACTTGCCAATAATCCAAGTCTGTATGAGTTTAAATTTAAACAACGTGTTATAGACGGAGAGTCAAAAACGGCGGCGCTTAAACCCGCATTGAATGCAGGGGTTGAATTAGAGAACTTTTTGGGAACTGGCGAGGTATCAGGTCTCAAAGAGCTTGAAGTTACCTTGACATTATCATCAGTGTTACAGCTCAATGATAAGCCAGCAGCAAGGTTGAATGTACTCTCTGAACGAAGAATACAGCAAGATGTTGAAAAGCGAATACTCACCTTAGATATCCTCGGTGAGCTTAATCGTCGTTACATCAAAGTACTCGTATTGCGGGCGAACTTAGACGTCATAAAAGATGCAGAGGCACTTGCACTTTATACATTGAATGCCGTAACGAAACGCGTTGAAGCAGGCGCGTCCCCCTTGTTAGAACAAAAACGTGCCCAAGCTGCGCTGGCCCAAGCAAAGCTCGATGTTAATCTAGCTCAACAGGACCTAACGTTTGCCTTGCGCAGTTTATCCATCATGTGGGGGGAGCAGGTACCGAGCTTTAAGCGTGTGGAAGGCGATCTTTTTGCTTTTAATAAGATTGAGTCGTTTGATGCGCTGGCAGTCGCAATCCAAAATAGCCCTCACATTGACCTATACGCTAAACAAAGCCGTGTGCAAGCGGCGCAGCTTCGTTTAGTGCAAGCGAATAACCGCGCTGATATTGAGTGGTCAGCGGGGCTTCGCAGAATGCAAGGTATTGATGAAACAGCACTGGTTGCCGGAGTAAGCGTTCCATTGTTTCAAAAAGAACGAAACCTTGGTGAATATGAAGCAAACAGGGCACGTCTTGACGCAATAGAGCAGCAAAGACAAAGCAACGTTCGAAGCCTATTACATTCAGTTAATCAAGCGTTAGGCGAACATACACGAGCATTGCTAGAGATTGACACACTTCAGCGCAAGGTGATTCCTCCGTTAAAGGGCGCGTTAGATTTAGTCGAGAACGCCTATTTGGAGGGCCGTTTCAGCTACTTGGAATGGGTAACTACTCGACAAGAATTTCTGACAACCCGGCTGACATTAATAGAGGCAGCGTCTCAAGTTCACTTAAGCAAAACAGAAATTGAAACACTCACAGGTCTCGCGCTGACGAATGAGCACAATGATGACTCATTTCACCCAAGTCACAAAAGCAATTGGCAGCAGTCATCTAACATTTCGATAAGAAGTCATGATTATGAATAAATTCACAATACAAAAAGTACTTATTTCTATCTTCACCCTTAGCCTTTATAGCCTAACCGCAATCGCAGGAGGTAAACACAGTGATGTAAGTTCCAGCGATCAAGACAATCACGCAGGTGAAGTCGTAAGAATGAGCAATGAAACAGCAATTCAGAATGGTATTTCTGCAACTCCCGTGCTCGCACGCGATATTGCGTTAACGAGTACGCTTTATGGGCGAATTAGTGCAGACCCCGCCTCATTAAGTCATATAAGAGCACGGTTTGACGGTGTTATTAAAGATGTAAAAGTCAACATTGGCGATTCCGTTAAGAAAGGTGATATTTTAGCGGTTGTTGAGTCCAATGAGAGTTTAAAAAGTTATTCCATCACGTCACCTTTTGATGGCAATGTGATTGCGCGACATGCGAATAATGGTGAGTTATCAAACGGGCAAGTACTTTTTTCGTTAGCTAACTATAAAAACGTATGGGCACAGCTGACCGTTTTTTCACAAATGCTTAGCAGCATCAAGGTTGGACAGTCAGTTGAACTAAGCCACGCAGGTTTCAACCAAACCTCCAAGATTGCATATATTACGCCTTCAGCTGATGGCAATCCACACTCTCTTGCCAATGTAGCTGTCGATAATAGTACTGGATATTGGCCACTCGGTACGCTGGTCAAAGCACAAGTTACGACGTCAACTAAGTCAGTAAGTCATTCGGTTCCTCTATCTTCTGTGCAAGAGTATGAAGCCAAACAAGTTGTTTTTGTGGTTGAGGGTGATGAGTATGCGCCCAGAGCGGTAGAGCTTGGTGTCTCAGATGGTCACTATATCGAGGTTATCAGTGGCCTTGAAGCAGGCGAACGCGTCGTGGCTTCCAATAGCTACATAATTAAAGCAGATTTGGAAAAATCGGAGGCAGGCCATGATCATTAATGCCTCACTACAACTGATATTTCCCTGTCAAATGGCGTGTAGTTCTAAGGGAGGTTTAAGATGCTAGTTTCCATTATTCGTACCGCAATCGAAAAGCGCGGTATTTTTCTGATGCTTTCCTTTTTGGTGATTGGATTAGGCCTATTCAGTTATCAAAAGCTGCCTATTGATGCCGTACCCGATATCACCAACGTTCAGGTACAAATCAACACACAAGCAGAAGGTTATTCACCGCTTGAAACTGAACAACGTATCACCTTTTTGGTAGAAAACGCTTTGGCAGGATTACCAAACTTGGACTACACACGTTCACTATCGCGCTATGGCTTATCACAAGTGACGGCCGTTTTTGAAGAAGGCACGGATCTCTATTTTGCCAGAAACCTCATAAACGAACGGCTAGGCATTATCAAAAGCCAATTGCCCGATGGTATTGAGCCTAAGATGGGGCCGATTGCCACAGGTTTGGGTGAAATTTACATGTACACGCTTAGCGCGAAGCCCGGCACAGTAACTGTCGATGGCAGAAAATTTGATGCAATGGCGCTTCGAGAGTTACACGATTGGGTGGTGAAACCTCAACTGGCCTTGGTGAAAGGGGTAACAGAGGTTAATGCTATTGGGGGGTTTACCAAACAGTATCATGTGAAGCCTAATCCTCAACTTATGCTTAATTACGGCGTTAGTACTGACGATTTATTGCGGGCATTAAATCGAAATAACGCTAATCAGGGCGCTGGGTACATTGAACGCAACGGCCAGCAAATACTAGTACGTTCACAAGCGAGACTTTCGAGCGTTGAGGACATCGGTAACGTGGTGGTAACGCTTACAAACCGATCTCCCGTCACGGTAAGTGACATTGCAGAGGTCGCCATCGGTAAGGAGCTTAGAACGGGCGCTGCAACACGAGAAGGTCAAGAGACGGTGTTGGGCACAGCTATGATGCTAATAGGCGAAAATAGCCGAGCTGTTGCGCTAGACGTGGCTGATAAAGTGGATGAAATCCAAGCAAGCCTGCCAGAGGGCGTAATTATCCAAAGTGTATACGATCGCACTACGCTCGTGGATAAAGCCATCAATACAGTACAAAAAAACCTTGTTGAAGGCGCACTACTCGTTATTGTTGT
This sequence comes from Alteromonas sp. Cnat3-28, assembly GCF_022348265.1. Classification (NCBI taxonomy): domain Bacteria; kingdom Pseudomonadati; phylum Pseudomonadota; class Gammaproteobacteria; order Alteromonadales; family Alteromonadaceae; genus Alteromonas; species Alteromonas sp. Cnat3-28. The sequence continues at coordinate 244,128 of NZ_JAKREY010000006.1, read as the reverse complement.
CTTATTTTTATTGCTGGGCAATATACGGGCAGCAATTATCACCGCCGCTGTCATCCCACTTGCCATGCTTGCCACAATAATAGGCATGGTACAAACGGGCGTTAGCGCGAACCTAATGAGCTTAGGTGCGTTAGACTTTGGACTGATTGTTGACGGAGCGGTTATTATCGTCGAGAACTGTATTAGGCGATTAAGTGAATCGCAGCGGCGAACGGGTGCAATACTGCCTCTTAAAGAACGGCTGGAAGTCGTATTTGAGGCAACGAATGAGGTGATACGCCCAAGTCTATTTGGCGTGATGATAATCACGATTGTGTACATTCCTATCTTTAGCTTAACAGGTGTCGAAGGGAAGATGTTTCACCCAATGGCGGCTACCGTAATATTGGCATTGCTAGCGGCAATGGTATTTTCAATCACCATTGTGCCCGCAGCTGTTGCTATGTTTATGTCAGGCAAAGTCAGTGAAAAAGCGAGTCCAATAATCACTGGGGCTAAATCAGTTTACCGCCCTGTACTGGAGTGGGCATTAAAATTACGATGGTTGGTAGTAGGTGCAGCAACATTACTCGTAGTTATCAGTGTTTGGTTTGGGATGCGCCTAGGTTCTGAATTTGTGCCGCAACTAGATGAGGGTGACATAGCCCTTCATGCAATGAGAGTGCCCGGCACAGGAATTGAACAAGCTGTCGATATGCAAAAACGGCTTGAACAGGTCATTATGCAATACCCACAGGTAAACACCGTATTTGCTAAAACGGGTACTGCTGAGGTGGCTACTGATGCTATGCCACCCAACGTCACTGACACTTTTGTAATGCTAAAACCAATTGATGAATGGCCAAACCCTGCATTATCGAAAACGGAATTTGTCGAGCAATTGGAGAGGGATCTTCAAAATGTACCCGGCAATAACTATGAGTTTACGCAACCTATACAGATGCGCTTTAACGAATTAATTAGTGGCGTTAGGGCAGATTTAGGGATCAAGATATATGGTGATGATCTGGATAAGCTGCGGGATTCAGCTGGTGATGTTTTATCCGTATTACAAGATATTCCGGGCGCTGCTGATGCACGAGTAGAACAAGTAGATGAGATCCCCATCTTCACGGTGAACCCGAAGCCTTATGCGCTGGCGCGTTACAACTTAGACGTAACTGACTTGCAAACGTGGTTAAGTGCATCAGTTGGCGGCAAAGAAGCTGGTTTGGTATTTGAAGGCGACAGACGCTTTGAGATTGTTGTTCGTTATCCTGAAGAGATTCGCAATGATTTAGAAGCGCTGGGAAATATACCCATCATGACCAATGATGGTGAGTATGTGCCAATCGCCGAGGTGGCTGAGCTTGAATATACCAATATACCCAGTCAAATAAGTCGAGAAAACGCAAAACGCCGTATCGTCGTCACAGCAAATGTGAGAGATCGTGATTTAGGCTCTTTTGTCAATGATGCTAAAGAGCAAATCGCAGCCAATGTGGCACTGCCGAGTGGTTATTGGATAAGTTATGGTGGAACGTTTGAGCAATTGGAAAGTGCAAGTCAACGACTGAGCTTGGTTGTGCCCGCAACGCTTTTCCTGATCCTTGCATTACTTGTGATTGCATTTGGCTCAGTCAAAGACGCCTTGATAATTTTCACAGGCGTCCCTTTGGCATTAACTGGCGGCATCTTTGCTCTTTGGATCAGAGATATGCCTCTTTCAATATCGGCAGGGATTGGTTTTATCGCGCTCTCTGGTATTGCTGTATTGAATGGTCTGGTAATGCTGTCTTTTATCAGGCAGAGGATGGAAGAGACTGGCGAGTTGGTAAACTCGATTATTGATGGTGCAATGACTCGCTTGCGGCCAGTGCTGATGACAGCGTTAGTGGCGAGTCTTGGTTTCGTGCCCATGGCGCTTAACGTAGGTACTGGCGCAGAGGTGCAGCGACCTCTGGCAACGGTGGTCATTGGTGGGATCATATCCTCTACCTTGTTAACTCTGGTTGTACTACCTGTACTCTATAGACTCGTTCACTATAAGGTGAATTAGCAGCACTGGGGCATTTGGGTTTATAAATCAATGCCCCGGATTTACTTACCCCCATGACGATCATTCGACTTCTTTTGACAAAATGGGGAGGTGGCTCGTAAATCGCTTTGTAATAAAAATTTGGAGTTGTAGGGTTGGTTATCAATTGTAATATTCAACATTCGGCTTTTGGAGGCGCATCCTGTGGACTATTGTGGTCTGAATAACTGCTTTATGCCACTGAAGAGTCAGTCAGAATAAAGCATATTAACTTCCGCTTATGGTAAATATCGGAATCAAGAGCAGAGAGCCCTGAACGTCTGCTGTTTGTCTAAAACGGACTTCTAAACACTAAAACTTGAAACAAAAAAGGCGAACCAACCGGTTCGCCTTTCAAATCAATCAAGCTCTAACAGCAACGCAGCTAAACCACCCTACTCTTCAACATAGCTCTCAATGCTAGGGCAAGAGCAGATCAAGTTACGGTCGCCATAAACATCATCAATACGGTTAACCGTTGGCCAGAACTTGTTTCTGTGTACTTCTGGTGCTGGGTACGCCGCTAGCATGCGGTCGTAGCTGCGGTTCCAGTCGCTGTCACAGATGTCAGCTAGTGTGTGCGGTGCATTGTGTAGCGGATTGTCAGTGGCATCCCACTCGCCGCTTTCTACTTTCGCAATTTCTTGGCGAATGCTAACCATAGCGTTAATGAAACGGTCTAGTTCGTACTTCGCTTCCGACTCGGTTGGCTCAATCATAAGCGTACCCGCAACTGGGAAGCTCATGGTTGGCGCATGGAAACCGTAGTCGTTTAGGCGCTTCGCAATGTCTAGCTCTGTTACACCGCTTGCTTCTTTAAGCGGGCGAAGGTCAATAATACACTCGTGCGCTACGCGGCCATTGTTGCCTTTGTAAAGCACTGGGAAGTGCCCTTCTAGCTTCTTAGCCACATAGTTAGCGTTAAGAATAGCAACTTCGGTTGCACGGCGAAGGCCTGCGCTACCCATCATTTTGATGTACATGTAGCTAATAGGCAGAATAGACGCACTCCCCCATGGTGCTGCCGATACTGCACCACAGTCTTTGCCTGCTGTTTCTACGTTAACAACCGTGTGGTTTGGTAGGAATGGCGCAAGGTGCGATTTAACACCAATTGGTCCCATACCTGGGCCACCGCCACCATGAGGAATACAGAAGGTTTTGTGTAGGTTAAGGTGCGATACGTCTGAACCAATGAAGCCAGGTGACGTAATGCCCACCTGCGCGTTCATGTTCGCGCCGTCCATGTAAACCTGACCGCCGTATTGGTGAACAATGTCACAAATCTCGCGTACGGTTTCTTCATATACACCGTGGGTAGACGGGTATGTGATCATGGCGCACGATAGGTTATCGCCCACTTCTTCCGCTTTCTTGCGAAGGTCGTTAAGGTCTACGTTACCTTTGCTATCACATGCTACTACTACCACTTTAAGGCTAACCATTTGCGCAGAAGCCGGGTTAGTACCGTGGGCAGAGCTTGGAATTAGGCACACGTTTCTGTGACCTTCGCCACGGCTTTCGTGGTAACGCTGAATAGCCAATAGGCCTGCGTATTCACCTTGAGCACCTGAGTTAGGCTGCATTGAAAGCGCGTCGTAACCTGTTACGTTAATTAACCACTCGCTAAGTTCGGCAATCATTTCTTGATAGCCCGCTGCTTGGTCTAGTGGCGCAAACGGGTGAAGCTGACCGAATTCAGCCCATGTTACTGGGATCATTTCAGCCGTTGCGTTTAGCTTCATGGTGCACGAACCCAATGAAATCATTGAGTGGTTAAGCGCCAAGTCTTTATTTTCAAGGCTCTTGATGTAACGAAGCATCTCTGTTTCAGAGTGATACTTGTTAAACACTTCGTGCGTTAGGAAGTCGCTAGTACGTAATAAACCTTCAGGAATAGATTTTACGTCTTGCGTGGTTACTTCTGCATCCAGACCTTCCACTGTTAAGCCGTGCTCTTCACCAAGAAGTACGTCGAATAGCGCAACAATGTCTTCACGTGTGGTAGTTTCGTCTAGCGACACACCTACCGCACCTTCAAGGTCAGCACGTAGGTTCATGCCTTTTGCATAGGCTTTTGCTAGTACGTCTTCTTTGTTGCTTACCATTACGGTTAGCGTGTCGAAGTACGTGCTGTGCTTAAGAGCTACACCTTTCTGGTTTAAACCAGTAGCAAGAATGTCGGCGAAGCGGTGAATGCGCTCAGCAATAGTTTTAAGGCCTTGTGGGCCGTGGTACACCGCGTAGAAGCTTGCCATGTTGGCTAGCAGCACCTGCGCTGTACAAATGTTCGAGTTCGCTTTTTCACGGCGAATGTGCTGTTCACGGGTTTGTAGCGCCATGCGAAGTGCTGGGCGTCCACGGGTGTCTTTACTTACACCGATAATACGGCCAGGTAGTGAACGCTTGTAGCTGTCGCGTGTAGCAAAGAATGCCGCATGCGGGCCACCGTAGCCCATAGGTACACCAAAGCGCTGTGCACTACCAAGTGCCACGTCTGCACCTAGCTCGCCAGGCGACTTAAGCATTACTAAGCTCATTAGGTCAGCGGCTACTGCCACAATGCCTTTTTTCTCTTGTACTGCTGCAATGATGTCGCTGATGTCTTTTACTTCACCGGTAGAGGTTGGGTATTGAAGTAGCGCACCGAATACGTCGTGTTCTGCTGCTTCTTCTGCCGCACCTTTGATGATTTCAAAACCGAACATTTCAGCGCGGGTTTCAACCACGTCAACCGTTTGCGGGTGAACGTCGTTAGCAATAAAGAACGCATTCGCTTTTTTGTTCTTAGACACACGCTTAGCAAGGCCCATGGCTTCAGCCGCCGCTGTACCTTCATCAAGTAATGACGCCGATGCTAGCTCTAGGCCAGTTAGGTCAATGGTCACTTGTTGGAAGTTAAGAATGGCTTCCAAACGACCTTGGGCAATTTCTGGCTGGTAAGGCGTGTACGCTGTGTACCAACCTGGGTTTTCTAGCACGTTGCGAAGAATAACGTTTGGTACGTGCGTATCGTAGTAACCCATACCAATGAAAGAGCGGTTAATTTTGTTCTTTTGTGCAACGGCTTTAAGTTCACTTAATGCTTCAACTTCTGTCGCCCCTTCACCACATTTTAGTGGCTCTGGTAGCGCAATACCTGCCGGTACAGTTTGCTCAATTAAATCGTCTAGTGAGCTTGCACCAATAGCAGACAGCATTTCTTCAATTTCGCCTTTACCCGGGCCAATGTGACGGCGGATAAATGTATCTTTTTGCTCTAGTTGAGCCAATGTAGGGGAAGTATTCGACATAACGTTGTTAAGCACTCGTAATGGTTGCCGCAAGGGCGCGTTAAATCTTTAAGTTAAAAAGGGGCTGAATTATCTTCATGCCCCTTTTCAAATTATGGTTCTTTTAAAACTGCGTAACGAATTACTCTTCGTCGATGCTGTTTTCGTAGCCTTCAGCGTCTAGTAGACCTTCTACTTCTGCCGCATCGTCAGCTTTAATTTTGAATAGCCAACCGTCGCCGTACGGGTCAGAGTTAACTAGCTCTGGTGAATCTTCTAGGTCTTCGTTAATCGCTACAATTTCACCTGAAATTGGCGCGTAAACGTCAGACGCTGCTTTTACCGATTCAGCAACACATACGTCGTCGCCAGTGCTTACTGCGTCGCCAACATCTGGCAAATCAACGAAAACCATGTCGCCAAGTAAGCCTTGTGCGTGCTCAGAAATACCTACAGTGAAAACACCGTCACCTTCAGGGCGAACCCATTCGTGCGTAGCGGCATAGCGTAAATCAGTTGGGATGTTGCTCATAATCGTTCCTGTTATTCTCTGTTAACTTATAAAACACTTTTTCCATTGCGAACAAAGGAGGGCTTAACCACTTTTACTGTAACCCACTTTTTGCGCATTTCCACTTCTACCGTTTCACCAACATCACTTGGTACTCGTGCCATCGCAATTGAGTGACCTAGAGTTGGAGAGAACGTACCTGAAGTGATAACGCCTTCGCCGCTTTCTGTTTTCACTTTAAGACCGTGACGCAGCACGCCTTTTTCAATCATCACCAAGCCTACTAGCTTGTCGGTACCCGCTTCGCGCTGCGCTTCTAGTGCTTTACGCCCTACGAAATCACGATCAGCCGGTTCCCATGTAATTGTCCAGCCCATGTTGGCGGCTAGTGGTGATACGGTTTCATCCATATCTTGTCCGTACAGGTTCATACCTGCTTCTAGACGAAGGGTGTCGCGAGCACCCAGGCCGCATGGCTTAACGCCCGCGTCTAGTAGTGCTTGCCAGAAGCTTTCCGCTTGCTCAGCTGGCACCATGATTTCGTAACCTGCTTCACCGGTATAACCTGTAGTGGCAATGAACAAGTCTTCTGCTTGTACACCAAAGAATGGCTTCATGCCCGCTACCGCTTCTTTTTGCGCTGCGCTGAACAAGGTGGCTGCTTTTTCTTTTGCGTTAGGGCCTTGTACGGCAATCATGGCAAATTCAGGGCGCTCGGTGATGGTTACGTCAAAGCCTTCTGCTTTGCTCATTAACCAGTTCATGTCTTTTTCGCGCGTTGCTGAGTTAACTACTAGGCGATAGTTAGTTTCGTCGAAGTGATAAACGATAAGGTCGTCTACAACACCGCCTTCTTCGTTAAGCATGCCGCTGTATAGCGCTTTGCCTTTGTCTTTTAGTTTTGCCACGTCGTTGGCTAAAAGATACTGAAGATACGCTTTGGCTTGCGCGCCTTTTACGTCAACAATGGTCATGTGAGACACATCAAACATACCGGCGTCTTGACGCACAGCGTGATGCTCTTCAATTTGTGAACCATAGTTAATTGGCATATCCCAGCCGAAGAAATCGACCATTTTCGCACCGGCTTCTAGGTGCTTTGCGTGTAGGGCGGTGGTATTAGACATTCCACTTACTCTTTTTGAATTGAAAGGTAGAAAACGAAGTTGAGTATAGTGAGCTAACGTTTATGCAACAAATTGGAATTTCTTATCAATACATTTATATTTATAATGTATTGGTTAAACTACATTAGGATTGCAAATCAACATGAAGCAGCTTTCCCTTGATACCTTACGCACCTTTGTTAGCGTTATTGAGCTTGGTGGCTACGCTAAAGCGGGCGACTTTTTAGGCCGCTCTCAACCGGCAATAAGCCTACAAATTAAAAAGCTAGAATCGCAGTTAGACCGCAAGCTATTTACCAAAGTTGGGCAAAGGCATGTACCTAGCGCCGACGGCAATTGGCTGTACCCAAAAGCGAAAGAGCTGTTAGAACTTAACGACAACATTTTTAGAAGCCTCACTCCTGCGCCACTTAGCGGCAGATTACGCTTGGGTATTCCCAATGAATTTGCCTCTACGCTACTGCCGGGCCTAATTGGCGAATTTTCAAAGCGCTATCCCGATGTATCACTTGAAGTGACCTCGGCCTTAAGCCGTGATTTGCTGCACCCGACTCAGCGCGATCATTTCGATTTGATTTTGGCGTTGGTTAACCCGGGCGAGCAGACAGAAGGCGAAGTTGTGTTAGAAGATGATGTAGTTTGGGTTGGCGACACGGCTCACCCGTTGGTTGGCAACAATATTCCTTTGGTGCTTGCTCCCGACGGTTGTATGTATCGAAGCCGCGTTATTGAGCAGTTAAAGCAGCAAACCTTTGCATGGAAAATTAGCTATACCAACGCAGATTTAGGCGGGCTGGTTGCCGCCATTCAACAGGGGCTAGGCGTGACAGCTCTAGCAAAATCAAGCTTACCGGCAAACCTTATAGCGCTAAACCACCCGCACCTGCCCAAGCTAGGCAAGGTCAACATTTGCTTATTTAACCAAGACACCCAGCACCCGGTAATAAGTAAAACACTCGCCGAATTCTTTAAAGTTCGGCTAACCCAATAAAAATTGGGGGGTCAGAGTACTTTTTCTGCCCCACCGTTCTTATTCAATTAGCTTTAGCCATCATTTGTGATAGTTTCGATAAGCTCGCCGAGTACAGTTTCGGCTTTGCTGGTTTCAACCTGACATGTACCTGCGTTCATGTGACCACCGCCGCCATACTTCAAGCACAACTCTCCCACATTGGTTTTTGAGCTACGATTAGTAATGGATTTACCAATAGCAAATACCACGTTTTGCTTTTTCAGCCCCCACATCTTGTGAATAGAGATATTGCAGTCGGGATACATGGCATAAATAACAAACCGGTTTGTCGCGTAAATGGTTTCTTGGTCGGTTAAATCAAGCACTACTAGGTTGTCGTATACAGTAGAACACTTGGCAATTTGCGCCTTCGCCATTTCATTGTGCTCGTGATACAAACTCACGCGCTCGGCCACGTCTTCCATTTGCAGTATTTCTCCAATGCTGTGGTCTTTGCACGCATCTATTAGCTTCATCATTAGCTGATAGTTAGAGATTTTGAAATCTCTGAAACGACCAAGCCCAGTTCGCGCATCCATGATGAAATTCATGAGCACCCAATCTGTGGGCTCAAGGATTTCTTCTTCGCTAAACTGTGCAGAGTCTCCTTTATCTACTGCATCCATCATATCTACTGAGATATTAGGAAATTTATCTGCACCACCGTAATAGTCGTAAACAACGCGCGCTGCCGACGGCGCTTTCGGGTCAATGATGTGATTATCAATATCGCCTGAGTTACGCACTGTTTCGCTTAAGTGATGGTCGAAGGCAATATGGCAACCCGCAACGTAAGGCAGGTTAGTAGTGATATCATTCTCGGTAATATCAATTTTACCGTCTTGCATGTCTTTTGGATGAACAAACAAAATATCGTCAATTAAGTCTAAATCTTTCAATAAAACCGCACATACCAGTCCATCGAAATCACTTCGCGTAACCAATCTAAATTTTCTGTCAGGCATAGTTTATCCATCATTCACTTAGGTAATAATTTTAAGTGTAACAGCTAATAAAAATTTTGAGAGACAGGTTTATTAACTTCTTATTTAGCTTTTTAAATTCAGTAATTTACCCAGCGGTTTCGCCAAACTTTCTGGCGGTTCGGTAAAGTAAGCGGGGCCTGTTTCTGTCATGTACAAACAGTCTTCTAAGCGCACACCAAATTCACCCGGAATATAGATACCTGGCTCATTAGAAAAGCACATGCCTTTTCTAAGTGGCGTATTTTCACCACGCACGAAGTTAACACTCTCGTGTCCTTCCATGCCGATACCGTGACCTGTTCTGTGACTTAGCCCAGGCAATGCATAGTCTTTGCTGTACCCTTTGCTGGCGTAGAATTGGCGCACTGCATCATCCACTGTTCCTGCTGGTTCACCAACTTTTGCTGCGGCAAATGCCACGTTCTGCCCTTCCCTTACTGTATGCCATACGTCCTGAACTTTCTGAGACGCCTTGCCAAATACCAAAGTACGACTTATGTCGCTTTGGTAACCGTGCACGCTGCAACCACTGTCTAGCAAGATCACCGAACCTTCTTTGATAGTTTGTGCTGCATTTGTGCCATGAGGATAAGCACTTGCATCGTTAAACAGCGCCAAACACCATGTACCGCTGCCGCCTAAGTGCTGCTGTGCGGTGTTCATCAAACTTTTTACATCCTGCTGACTCATGCCTAGCTTGAGGTTACTAAAAACAAACTCGTAAGCACGTAAAGTAACTTCATTGGCCTTATGCATAAGTGCCAGTTCACTCGCAGCTTTATACATGCGACAACCTAGTGTAATTGGCTCGGCGGGAACGATATTAATGTTTGGCAGCGCTCGGCTGACTCCAGTAACGACAAAGTAGCGTACGCTGCTTTCAAAGCCGATATTGCCGCTTGTTATACCGCGCGATTTTAAAACATTGGCTACGACATCAAACGGGCTTTCATGCTCTTGCCACACTCTTACATCATCGCCTATAGCTAACGACTCAAGCACACTTGGCTTTTCGAAAAATGGCGTTACCACCGCCATGTCACCTTTTTGAGGGATAACCAGCGCGGTCAAGCGCTCACTACGCCACCATTTAATCCCTGAAAAATAATCCATTGCAGCGCCAGGCTCGACCAGAATTGCCGCAATGTCTTGGGCTTTCATAAGCGACTGCGCTTTTTCAATACGTGCTTTGCATTCTTCTACGGTAATCGGCTTCGCATTTGCGGTGATATCACTTAGCCCGCTTAAACCGTTAATGTCTGTTGCATTGGTTTGATTAATTGCAGCCATAGAAGCCACAGGAGCAAGCGCAAAGCTAGCGCCCGCTAATTTCAAGAAATGCCGCTTATCCATGTTCCCTTCCTGTCGTTTTAATTAAGGTTGTTTAGCACTTTTTTGTTTTATGAAAATAACATTGAATTGATTTTGTACTAAAAATTTCAGTGTTTAATATTGTCAGTACTTTATGCCCACATAACGAAGATGGCGGCAAGCCCAATAAGAAGTAAGCCAGCAATTTCGCGTTTTGTGACTGCATTTTTTAGCCAGTAATGTGAAAGTATCAAGGTAAGTAACACCTCTAACTGCCCAAGCGTTTTTACTAGCGCCACATGTTGCAATGCCATAGCGGTGAACCAACAAATTGAGCCCAAACAGCTTACCGTGCTAATCGCTAGCACCTGCTTTTTAGCGTTGGTTAGCTGTCTGAAAACGAAGGGTTTAGTTAGCGCAATATAACCACTTAAACTTATCGTTTGTACACATAGCACCCATAACAACACCCAAGCAGCAGCCACTGTATGCTGAACATTTAGCATATGGCTAGCCTCGCGCACCAACAGTGATGTAAGCGCAAAACAGGTACCGCAGGCAAGACCTATAACCATGGTTTTCACACTAATGCCATGGAGCCGATTGCCGCTGCTTAACACAAATACTGCTATTGCGCCTATTACTATGCCCGCCCACCCAAGGGGCGTTAAATAACTTCCGAAAAAGAGCATGCCTACAACGCCGGCCACCAAGGCCTCACTCTTCGCTAGACCTGCGCCAATGGCAAAATTCTTCTGCTTGAACAAAATCACCATTAAAGAAGTGGCCGCTATTTGAAGTAGCGAAGCACACAGTATCACTGCAATAAAAGAGCCTGAGAACTCAGGCACTTGACTGGCGCTACTGCTGTAGAGAATGAGTAAATAGACGAAGGCTATTGGCGGAGCCAAGATAAAGCGAGAGAGCGTCACCCCAGAGGTGTTAACTGCGCCGCTCAGCTTGCTCTGCAGTGCATTGCGCACGGTTTGCATAACTACCGCGCCCAACGTAAATAAAATCCAACTCATTAGCGTCGCTTTACCTTGTTATATCGCTACCTACAGTTAGGCGCGAATTACTTTGCCTCTTTAGCTTCCATTGCCTGTACGCGCTTGTCTTTAAAATCAGAGTCGCGTTTCCAGTATGGCCACACATCGCCTTGGGCATAGTAGTTCAGCATAGAGCCGATAAGTGAGAGGTCTTGTTGCACACCACCTAATGTCCAGCTTGGAAGGTAGTCATCATCCGCTTTATGGTAGCGTTTGGCGATGAAGCTAGGGTCGGTATCGCCTAAGCTCATGAACAAAATTGAAGGCACGCCCTGCTTAGCAAGCGCGAAGTGATCTGAGCGGAAGAACAATCCATTTTGAGGTCGCGGATCCATTTTGACCGTTCGCCCTTGTAATGCGGCAGCTGTCGCTAAATCGTCTTCAATAGACAAATAGCCTTCGCCGTACTGCAAAATGTAATCAACATCATCGTTTACATTCATGCCGTCTATATTTAAAAAAGCCACCATGTTCGACGTTGGTACCGGTGGGTTATTTGCAAAATAATCGGCACCGAGTAGTCCTGTTTCCTCGGCGGTAAACGCACTAAACATTAGTGTACGTGCAAAGCCCTCTTCGCGTTTTGACAGCGCATCTGCCAATGTAAGCACACCAGCTACGCCTGACGCGTTGTCTACCGCACCATTGTAAATAGTGGTTTGGCCGTTCTTCTCAACTTTGCCTAGGTGGTCCCAGTGAGCGTGAAGCATTACCCATTCTTCTGGCTTATCTGTTCCTTCTAAAATACCCGCAACATTTTGAGACTCGGCACGCTCAATAGTATTGGTGAAGCCCAATGATGCTTTTGTGTTTAGCGCGATGGGCATAAATCCTGGCTTTGAAGCTTTGTTTTTAAGCTCGCCATAGTCCATACCCACTTTTTCAAATAGCTTTCTGGCGGCATTTAAATGAAGCCAACCCATTACACCGACTTGTGAAGCATTGTTGTTGTCGTCGACTAAACTGAATTTGGTATTGGAATTTGAGTTTTCGACTACGCCCCACCCGTAACCCGCAGGCATGGTTTCATGAATAATGAAAACCGCTTCTGCCCCCTGCCTGGCTGCTTCTTCGTACTTATATGTCCAGCGACCGTAATAAGTCATTGCGTTGCCCTGAAAAAGCTCTGGATCTTTAGAAGCGAAACCCGGGTCGTTTACCAGCATTACAACGGTTTTTCCTTTTACATCAAGGCCTGCGTAATCATTCCAATTGTACTCTGGGGCATTAATGCCATAACCCACAAAAACTACGTCACTATTTGTAAGTGAGTAGTCATTAACAATGCGCTGAGTACGGGCTGTAAACTCGCTGCCTGCGCTAAAATCAAGCCCGCCTATTTTTAAAGATGAAATGTTCTTAGGCGTTATTTTAGCTAAAGGCACAGCTTGAGTGTAGCTATCGCCAAAGGCTGGCTTCAACCCTAGCTTTTTGTATTGAGTTACCAAGTAATCGACTGTTTTCTCTTCACCTTTCGACAAAGGCCCTCGCCCTTCAAACTCATCGCTTGCCAGTGTTTTAACGTGCTGACGATAAACATCCAAATCGATAGAGGCATTACTCAGCGTCATCTTTTTGCTTTTTGTTGTCGCAGACGATTCAACCGAGGCTAAATTAGAAGCAGGTACTTCGGCATTCGCCGAACCAGTCATTAAAGTAGAAGTAAGTACAGAAGCGGCGCAGACAAAGGAAAAGGCGCGATAAGGTTTGCAAAGATAAGTAAACATAAGCCATTGGTACAAATAAAAAAGGATACCGAAGAGTATCCTGTACCGCTGACTATCTCAACGCCGAAACGACTAAACCATAATAATGGGGTTTATAGGCCCATGGCGTGGCTGACGAAGGCGTTTTTAATGGTGCTGAGTTTGTCTGTGGCTGAAAGACCGATTCCTCTGAGCAACTTTTTGAGGGGGTCGTCGCCGTCGAATAAGAATTTAAAGCCGTCCATTGCGGCAATCATTTTCGTGGCTTCTGTTTTACGGCTTCGCTCGTAGCTGCGTAAGTGCTTGTACAAACCAATGTCTTTGCCCGACGCCTTTAAGTTGTTTAGGGTTTCCGCCAGTGCGAGCGCATCTTGCATTCCCAAGTTAGCGCCCTGCCCTGCAAGCGGGTGAATGGTATGCGCTGCATCGCCTACCAGCACCACACCGTCTTTCGCCCACTGGCGTGCATAACGCATGGTCAACGGGAAAGCGGCGCGCTTGGTTTCAAGCGAAATAGTGCCAAGAACGCTATTACTAGCCGCAGTTAACGCATTGCAGAACGCAGCGTCATCCAATGCCATTAATGAGTTTGCTTGCTCTGGCGTTTGAGACCATACAATAGAACATACATTTGGCTCAGACATAGGCAGTAGCGCGAGCGGTCCTGTGGGTGTGAACGCTTGTCTCGCCACATTATTATGCGGCTCTACCGTTTTGATATTAGCGACAATCGCGGTATGCTCGTAGTCTTTAAAAGTAATAGGCAAGCCAGCCTGCTTTCTCACAAACGAATTTGCGCCATCGGCGCCTACTAACAACCTGCAGCTTAGCACGTCGTCATTATCAAGCATCAGCATGGTTTGATTTGGGCCAGCTAACACTCTATCAATACCCGCGGTGATCAACTCCACGTTAGGCTGCACTTCCACAGATTTAGACAGTGCATTAACTAAAGCCTGATTCTCTACAATCACGCCAAGAGCATCACTGCCCATTTCATCGCATGAAAAGTGAATGTCGCCAAAACTGTCTTTGTCCCATACATGCATGTCGGTGTAAGGGGTGGCGCGGTCTTGCTGCAAATGCGACCACACATCAAACTGTTGCAGCGCTTTAATATTAGCCTGGTTTATGGCACTCACTCTCGCCGTAGGCTTCTCGTCCAGAGTCTGATAACACGCCGCTTTATCGACTATTGCTATGCTCAATTCACTGTGTTTAAGCGCCGCTGCAAGGGTTAGCCCTACAATTCCGCCGCCCACTATCGCTATATCAACATGCTGCATTGTTATCTCTTTTTCTTAGTGGTGTTTCGCCGTAGCCCGTCGTGTGTTTAACAAACGCTTTTTTCGCCTGGGGCATCATGCTTAATGCCAATAACGATACATTACGCCCAATTACCGTTGGAAAATACTGGTTTGAAAAGGTGCGAACTAGCGTATCGGTCAGGACTATTGTGTTATCCCTATCATTCTTACGCGAATTAGCGTAATGCTGAGTAATACTAAAAGCGCCTGCATCGAAATTAGCTGATGCGATTGTATCGCTTTTCTCTTCGTATGAATTATGCTCGCCGTGCTTTTCCGCTGACGCTTGCAAAACAGACACTAAAGCCGTTAAGTCACGTAAGCCTAGATTGAAGCCTTGCCCTGCAATAGGATGTAGCGCCTGTGCCGCATTCCCTACCACCACGGTGCGATGACTAGCAACTTGCTGGGCTTTAGTAAGCGCTAACGGGTAACTTGCCAACTCACTGACTCTCAATACTTTGCCCTGTCGATAGCCAAATGCTTCCTGTAGGGCCTTGATAAATGCGCATTGGTTTAATGCCATTAACGACTTTGCTGCGTCAGTATCTACAGTCCATACAACTGAAAAGCCGTTTCCACTAGCCTTGATATCATCGATTTCACTGTCGAAAGGCAGGAACGCTAGCGGGCCACTTTGGGTGAAACGCTCGTACGCTTTGTTTTCATGTGGGAGCTGAGTGTGTACGTTAAAGACAATGGCCGTTTGATGATAATCATCAACTGTTTTTAAAATGCCAACCTGGTTAGCTAATCCTGAACGACCGCCATCGGCTAGTACCAGCAACTTTGTGGTAAGCGATTGCCCACTATCTAGCTGCACCTCTACAAAATTAGACTGCTGCTTTACGTTCGTTACCTTGGCAGGTGCGATATATTGGTAGCTTGAGGTTGCACCTGCCGCCAATCGCGTTAGTGCGCTTAAGCTCACCACCTGGCCAAACGCGTCAATGTGGTAGTCACTGCTTTGAAGGTTTAATAGCCCCAAGTGCCCCTTGTCGCTAACCTCAATATGCTTAATTTGAGGAGGTAACTCACCGTTGTGCTGCTTAGCTACATCATCAAGGTTTAGCCCCATGTGAGACAGTTCTTCAACGGTACGCCTTGCCAAGGCAATCACTCGGGTGTCGGTAAAAGGGTTAAAGTCGACTAAGCTTTTACTGGTTTGCTCTGGGTCAGCCGCATCAATTAGGGTGACAGATAAGCCAGAGCTGTTTGCAGGAGATACTTTCTCTGCGAGTGCTTTGGCTAATACAGTACCGACAATACCACCACCAATAATTACTACGTCAACCGCTGCTGCCGATTCCACTGTTTTTATTTTCCTGTTGCCCAGAGGCTATAATTATTAAAAGCGTTAATTCTGAGATTTTTTCTTTATATTAAAGGCTAGTTTTTAGCGTAATTTAAACCGGTAGTTTAAACCGGTAACTTGAACCGCTAACTCAAACCAAAACTCCGTATTTCACACTTATCGCAGTTTTTCAAACCTTGGTAGACTTAGCAAATTTTGACAACTAGGCTCTGCTTTCAGCCATAAGTGCTTCAATCTCATCAATGTCTTTTGGCACATCTGCAGTAAGAATATCGACACCCGTCGCAGTAATCACCACATCATCTTCAATTCTTACACCAATGCCTTTGTATTTTTCCGGCACGTTGCTGTCTTGGCTAATGTAAATGCCGGGCTCAACAGTGATCACCATGCCAGGCTTTAACGGACGGTCTTCACCGTCAATTTTGTAGTTGCCAACATCATGCACATCTAGACCTAAATAGTGCCCTAAACCATGCATGTAAAACTGACGCCACGTTTCATTTTCAAGGTTTTCTGCCACACTACCTTCAAGAACGCCAAGGTCAACTAAACCTTGAGTAATAATTTCTACGCTATGTAACATGGCTTGTGACAGGGTAACGCCGGGCGCTAACATATCTAGCACGCTTTTTTGCGCTTTTAATACAACGGTGTAAATTTCGCGCTGAGCATGCGTGAACTTTCCATTTACAGGAAACGTTCGCGTGATATCCGCAGCATAACCTTGATATTCAGCACCTGCATCGATCAAGATCAAGTCACCGTCATTTACCTGCGCGTTATTTTGCGTGTAATGCAAAATACACGCATTGTCGCCGCTTCCAACAATAGTGCTATAAGCAGGTGAACGGGCTCCCGCCATCGCAAATTCATGGTGAATTTCAGCTTCTAGCTGGTACTCGTAACAACCAGGCGCGGCGAACTGCATAGCTCGCTTGTGCGCACGTGCGCTTATCTCACCCGCCGCTTTCATCATGGCCACTTCACATGCTGACTTGAATAAACGCATTTCGTGTAAAATAGGCTGTAAGTCGTGAATCGCCCTTGGCGCCAGTGATTCTTTAGGCGCATCGCGCAAGGTGTTTAGCGCTTCAGAAAATAACAGGTCATTGTCTTTCTTGTGACCCAACGAAAAGTACACATTGTCTTGACCTTGAATTGACGCTAACAGCGCTTCTTCAAGTTCTTGCAACTCAAACGCTTCATCTAGACTAAATCGGGCAAGTGCAGCTTCGGCTCCTAACCGTTTGCCGTGCCAAATTTCTGCACTCTTATCTTTCTCTTGTACCACCATTGCACGATAACTTTCACCGTAACGAGGGTGGTTAGACAATATCAACCAAGCATTAGGCTCTTCAAATCCTGTCAGATACCAAAAGTCGCTATCTTGCCTGAACGTATATTCGGTATCGCGACTTCGGGTTACCATACCTGCTGCTGGCACAATACACACACTGTTCGGCTCGCACTGTGCAAGCAGTCGGTCCTGCCTGGAGATAAACTCTTGCGCACTAATCATAAAAGAGAAAACCCTAAAAAAATCTCGTTAAAACAAGTGGCGACTTACGGCCACTTTTAATATCTTCAGTTAATTACTAGTGTACGGATGGCGTGTCTTGTTGATCATCTAGAAGTGATTGGCCAAGTTCGCTGAAGCATAAAATTGCTGAAATTTTCACGTATTCTTCAACCTCTAACAGCGCCTTCTCAGACTCTTCGTCCGCGTCCATTGGCTCTTCCATACGTGAAATATCTGAAAAGTCTTCAAGTGCTTCTTTTACGTCGTCAGAACATTCCATAAGGTCTTGCTGGTGTAGACCAAACCCAAGCATGAAACCTTGCACCCAGTTTATTAGCGCAGCACCGCGATCGTTGATAGGCGCTTGATCATCAGGAAGTAACAAATTGAGCGCGAATTCAGGCTCAAGAAGCTGCTGACAGGTTTGATTGAAAAGACTATTTAAAAGGTGCTGGGTAGGGTCGCTAAACGCATCACCCTGATTAATGGTTTCACTTAACGCTTCTAGCCATTTTTGGTCGGTAAGCGACATGCCTCCGCAAAGCATACCGCACAGGATGCCATGCACTTCTGCAGCATCAACAATTACGCCTTGTTGAGACAATTTATTACTTACGCTATCGTAATCGAGCTGTTTTTCCACGAATTGTTCTCTTTTGTTTTGAATAGTTTGAGATACAGGCGCCACTTTTATTTAGCGATTAATTACCGTCTATTTTGGCGGCGACTTACGTCACTGTCATCTCTTGATGGAGTTAATACTAGCAAAAATCAATGTGTAACGCCTCCTTTTGCCCTGCCACTGCTCTAACTTTGAACAAACAGCAAAAGTACATTCAAGGTCTAATAACACTGTGTCGTACACACTTTACACAACGCTACTTAAACGTTGTTTACTCACTGTTCAAACGATGTTTAATTTGCGGCTATTTCGCTAAATTCGTTGCCGGACGGCTAGCAACATCGTCAGATTTCATCTAAGATCGCTGGTGTTGGATACGGAATTCCTTTAGCAACAGCGTGACAACGTTCATTAGCCTTTAATGCCTGAATAGCTGATTGGTTATTATTGAGCTTCTCTTATATGCGTGTATAATTGCTGACCAACTGGTCAAGAAAAGTAATATTTTTTTACCGCTTTTATAATCACCACGCAAAATAGTTATAAAGCGCTTTAGGTGATCCTCTTCACTGGATCTCGCGTTTGTTATACCCTGTTGCGTTAATACAACAACAATGTTTCCTGGGATGTTTGCTAGTTCATTCATGTCCCTGGCCGATGCTTTAAACCAAGGAAGTTGAAACAGCTGCTATTGTGCAAGCTCGACGCGTATCGAGAAGCCTACGGCAATTGTGATACTTCCGCCCTGAACTTTTCGGTTCACGGGCGAAACATGGACAGCGGCATTCTGGGAAGCGCCCTCTTTCGACGGAAGAAGAAATGGCAATAATAAATTTTGGCTCTATAAATATTGACCACGTTTATCAGGTAGATCACTTTGTACAACCTGGTGAGACGTTGGCCTCTACCCATTATCAAACCTTATTAGGTGGTAAGGGTGCAAACCAGTCTATTGCTTTAGCGCAAGCAGGTGCAGACGTAAGACACGTCGGCAGCATTCACGAAAACGACGCCTCATTTAAACAAGCTCTTATTAAGAAGGGTGTTGATTGTCGTGGCGTAAAGTGCTCAGAAGTTCCTTCAGGTCACGCGATTATCCAAGTCACGCCTAGCGGTGAAAACGCTATTGTATTATTTGGTGGTGCTAACCAAACCATTACCGCAAAAACCGTAATGCAAGCGTTAGACGATACGCGTCCTTCAGATTGGGTACTAACCCAAAATGAAACAAGCAGCATTGAAGAAGTACTTCGCCAAGCGAAAGAAAAGCAGCTTAAAGTAGCCTTTAACCCAGCGCCTATGAGCGAGTCGGTTAAACAGCTTCCGTTAGACTGTGTAGATTTACTTATTGTAAATGAAACCGAAGCTGCTGCGATTACCGGTAAAGAAGAACTTGAAGATATTGTGACAGTGTTCAAAGAGCAGTGGTCACACAGCGAAGTTATTATTACACTGGGTAAAGCGGGTGTAATGATGCTGCGCAAAAACGATGTTGTAGAAGTAAAAGCATTCTCTGTAGACGCGGTAGATACCACCGCAGCCGGTGACACCTTTATCGGTTATTTCCTGTCTGCATACAGCAACCACACCGATGCTAAACAAGCATTGCGTCGCGGGTGTGCAGCTTCAGCCATTGCGGTAACACGCGAGGGCGCAGCGCAGAGTATTCCAACACAAAAAGAAGTGGATCGTTTCTTAGCGAAACACGCCAACTAGCAAGACGCACCGAGATAAATTGATGGCACATAAGATCATATTAGATACGGATCCGGGGATTGATGATGCAATGGCGATCTTTTTCGCCTTTCAGTCTCCAGACATTGAAGTACTTGGCTTAACGACCGTTTACGGTAACGTTCCAGTAACAATGGCAGCGCAAAACGCACTGACACTTTGCGAAATTGCAGGTAAAGATATTCCTGTAACCAAAGGTGTTGGCATGCCATGGGTTGGCCCAGAGTCAACGTACGCACACTTCGTACACGGTGAGCACGGCTTCGGTCATATTAAACCTGAAGCGCCTAAAACCGAGCTTGACCCACGCAGCTCTGCGCAGTTTATCGTTGATATGGCACGTAAGTACCCTGGCGAAGTTACCATTGTTGCTATTGGCCCACTAGGTAACTTGGCCCTTGCGCTTCGTCTTGAGCCAGAACTTCCTAAGTTGGTAAAAGGCGTTAGCATAATGGGTGGTGCAGCGTTTGTACCAGGTAACGTTACGCCGGTAGCTGAAGCGAACATTTGGAACGATGCACATGCAGCAGAAATCGTTTTCGCAGCAGACTGGGAGCTGACCATGTTTGGTTTGGACGTAACAAACTTCACGCCGTTCTCGCCAGCCTTTGTTGAAAAGCTTGAAGAGAAAAACAATACCCTTGGTGGTTTTGTGAAAGAAAGCGCCCAGTTCTACATGGATTTCTACTCGCAAAACCGTGAAGATCGCGTGTGTTTCTTCCACGATGCATTCCCGATTGCCCACCTTCGCCACCCTGAGCTATTTGAACTGACTGAAGGTCACGTGCGCGTTGGTACAGGGACACTAGATAGAGGTCAAACTGTAGTTGCGCCTAAAGGTACAACACCGAGTCCACTATGGAATGAAGCAAATACCATAAAGGTAGCGACCAAAGTTGACCACAAAAAGCTGGAACAACTATTCATAGACACCTACGCTCTATGATATGTTTAAGGGATTGTTAATACACAATCCCTTTTTTATTTACAGCTAGGTTTAAACTCAACGGTTATGAAAGCGGCGCCCCTCCCTCAAAATGAAGATGAACGTCTTGCCGAACTGCTCAGCTACGACGTACTCGATACTGAAGCTGAACAACTCTTTGATGACCTTACAGCCCTGGCCTCTCAAATTTGTGAAACCCCTATTGCGCTTATCAGCCTCATTGATCCAAACCGCCAATGGTTTAAATCAAGAGTAGGTTTAGACGCAGAAGAAACATCACGAGACATCGCGTTTTGCTCACATGCTATTTTGCAAAGCGATGTGTTTGAAATACCTAACGCTACGTTAGACCCTCGGTTTCACGATAACCCGCTGGTGACTGGCGCGCCTGATATTCGGTTTTACGCCGGCGCACCACTGATTACCCCGTCTGGCCATGCAATTGGCACGCTGTGCGCCATTGATAGCAAACCACGCAAGCTAACCGAAACACAAAAAGCCTCGCTCCAAACCTTAAGTAAATCGGTAGTAGCACATTTAGAGTTAAAGCGGAAAAACCGAGAGCTTGAGCGCACCAGTCAATTCAAGTCTGACTTTCTTTCTTACGTAAGCCACGAAATTAGAACACCGCTTAATGCCATAAATACGTTTAGTCAGTTGCTTGAAGGCGAAGCCCAAAAGTTAAATTTACCCTCGTCATTTACCACCCCGCTTTCTCATGTAAGCCAAAGCGGTGAAAGGCTTTTAGAAATAGTAAATTCTGTTTTAGATATAAAGCAGATAGAAGCGGGGAAAATGCGTGTGATGCCACGTGCGGTGAATACCAAAGACTTTTTCACCCACTTATTTTCGCTTACTAAGATCCGCGCTGAAGACAGCGGTATCGTATTTAGCACCAGTATTGATGACGCTGTGCCCGACTCGTTGTTTTTCGATGACACCAAATTTGGTCAAGTTGCGCTTAATTTGCTGTCGAATGCGATTAAGTTCACTAATCACGGCAAGTCAGTAAAAGCGCAGGTAAAATACAAAAGCGGCAAGGTAATATTTAATGTCATTGATCAAGGCATTGGCATGAGCGATGACGATCAAAAGCGGCTTTTTACACCTTTCGAGCGAATGGAAAACGCCCGTCAGATAAGTGGAACCGGCTTAGGCTTAAATATATCGAAGCGCCTTGTCGAGCTCATGGACGGGTCTATTGAAGTTAGTAGTAAATTGAATCACGGTACCCGAATAAGTGTGACCTTACCTGCCGAAGCCCTAAGCGCAAACCAATTCGTTGAGGCACAACCGCGTAGCTTTGTTGCCCAAGTAAACATAGATAACTCAGTAAATGTATTGGTAGTTGAAGACCACTATATAAACCAAGTGGTTATTCAAACTTTGTTTGAAAAACTGGGCGTGTCGCTTTCTGTGGTAAGCACTGGCGAGGAAGGCGTTGAATACGCCAAGTCTAATCCCGTCGACTTAGTTCTTATGGATCTTAATTTACCAGGTATTCAAGGCGATGAAGCAACAGTAAAAATAAAGGGGTTTAAGCCAAACTTGCCTATTGTTGCATTGACGGCCGATGCCATTACCCAGCCTGAATATTTGCGAAAACAAGGTCTTGATGACGTTCTCACTAAACCCATAGATAGTAGCGAATTGGTGCGTGTGCTCAATCACTATTTAGGGCATCCAGACCAATGAATCTATTCGTTTTATTTAAGTAGCTTTATCTAAGTAGTTTTACCACAGTGATTTTTCCTGAGTCATCTTTACCTAGCCCAACAAACCTTTTTTAACAGCCGTGGTAGTATAAGCTAACTCAATTGTAAGACAGGAGAACTCCTCTACCATGTCCCCCTCATCTTCAGGAAGCGGCACTTCTAGATCGTTGACGTCTAACAAGGTTAATTCAACGGAAACGGCTTCAGCACCAGCTTTAGCAATGAAAACAACGCAGATTGCGCCGTCGCAAACCATACAAACAAGCGTTTCTAAAGAAGACATGCAGGCCCGCGCTCAGCTTAGAAAAAAGCTTCGCGAGGCACGCCGAGGGTTAACTAACCAGCAACATACGGACGCCGCTAAGCGCATTGCTTCACGACTACGTACACTGCCCTTTCTTGATAACAGCACGACCATAGCCGGATATTTGGTTAACGATGGCGAGGTCAATTTAACCTATTTTATCGAGTCTATTTGGCAGTCTTCACATGATAAAAAATTCGCTCTACCTGTATTACACCCTGTATGTAAAGGACATTTGTTATTTTTGTCTTATGCCCAGCACTCTCAATTGGTGAAGAATAAGTACAACATTGAAGAGCCAGTATTGTCGTGTGAAAACGTCGTTCCTGTTAGGCAATGCGACGTTATTCTTATGCCGCTTGTAGGGTTTGATGTAAACGGCAATCGCCTGGGTATGGGGGGCGGCTACTACGACCGAACTTTGAGTTTTACCCAACGCGCGCCAGATTCACATTCATTTTCGGTTAGTAAAACGCCTAAGTTAGTGGGTATTGCCCACGACATTCAAGAAGTAGATGCTCTGCCCGTTGCACCATGGGATGTCCCCCTTGATGCCATCGTGACGCCCTCGCGCACACTGCAATTCACTAAACCGTGATAGTCATTATAACAAATTGAACATACGAACTTGTGGGTTCACGTGCGCTTATAAGTTACACTTGCGAACACAATAAGTCGGAGATTGACCATGGATCAGAACGCAAAAAAACAAGCCGTAGCCAAAGCAGCCATCGAATATGTTGAAGCAGACAGCATTGTCGGTGTGGGTACAGGTTCTACCGTAAATTTCTTTATTGAAGAACTCGGTAAAATTAAACACAAAATTGAAGGCGCAGTATCAAGTTCAGAAGCCTCTACCGAGCGTTTAAAAGCCTTAGGCATTGAGGTATTCGAGTTAAACGAAGTCAGCAATCTATCGGTTTATATCGACGGTGCCGATGAAGTGACCGAACACAAGCATATGATTAAAGGCGGAGGCGCAGCACTCACTCGCGAGAAAATTGTAGCCGGTGCGGCGACCACGTTTGTGTGTATTGTTGATGAAAGTAAGCGCGTTCCTGTATTGGGCTCGTTCCCCCTTCCCGTTGAAGTTATTCCCATGGCTCGCTCTTTCGTAGCACGAGAGCTAGTAAAGCTTGGTGGCGATCCTGAATATAGACAAGGTGTTGTCACCGATAACGGCAACGTTATTTTAGATGTTCACAACCTTGAGATTCTGAATCCTCGTGAGCTAGAACAAAAAATAAATAATATTCCTGGCGTGGTAACGAACGGCATTTTCGCACTACGAGGCGCGGACATAGTGCTAAGTGCTACAGATAGTGGTGTTGAAACCTTTAAGTGATAACTGAGTAAGACGTATAGTGCGGTGAAAAGCTATACAAAATACTACTTTCAACTTAACGCGTTTTCTGTTAGTTTCCGTTTAGACGTCTAGATGTCCTTAAAAGAAGTTCACTAAGCGTCTCAACTTTTACGTTAGTTAAGGCCAATTCCTTAATAACGAAAGCAATCAACGTGATTATAAAAGCTTGGTAGCAATAACGCCCAAGCAAGGCTTTCAGAGCTGCAAAGCGATGTCGTTGCAGCGCAGGTTAAACACAGCTTTGTGTTTCATACTGGCAGGTTTCTGAGAGTCTTGGATTGGCGGTGCAAGCAAACCAAAATTACATCAGTGAGAGATAGCGAGTTCATGAGCAAAGTTTCATTAGAGAAGGATAAGATCCGAATTTTGTTGTTGGAAGGTGTTCACCAAAGTGCTTTGGAGACACTAAAAAGCAATGGGTATAGCAATATTGAATTTCTCAAGACCTCTCTTCCTGAAGACGAGTTAATTGAGAAAATTAAAGACGCCCACTTTGTTGGTATTCGCTCGCGTACTCAAATTACAGAGAAGGTAGTTGAAGCAGCACAAAAGCTTGTGGCTATCGGTTGTTTCTGTATTGGCACCAACCAAGTTGATCTTGAAGCCACCCAACGCCGCGGCATTCCCGTGTTTAACGCGCCATTTTCCAACACTCGTTCGGTTGCAGAACTTGTACTTGGCCAAATTATCCTTTTGCTTCGCCAGGTGCCGAGTAAAAATGCCAAGGCTCACCGCGGTGAGTGGGAAAAAACGGCAGTCGGCTCATATGAAGCCCGTGGTAAGACACTTGGTATCATTGGTTATGGTCATATAGGCACACAGCTGAGTATTCTTGCTGAACACCTAGGTATGCGCGTTCAATTTTTCGATATCGAAGACAAGCTTGTGCTAGGTAATTCTGCCCAAGTAAAATCGCTTGAAAAGCTGCTTAATACCTCTGACGTTGTTTCACTTCACGTTCCTGAAACACCACAAACTCAAGATATGATTGGTGAAAAAGAACTGTCTCAAATGAAGAAAGGCAGCATTTTGATTAACGCGTCTCGCGGTACTGTGGTAGATATCGATGCGCTTGCGAAGGCATTGGAAAGCGGCCAACTAAACGGCGCTGCTATTGATGTATTCCCGGTTGAGCCTAAATCTAATACTGAAGAATTCGAGTCGCCACTTCGCGCGTTCGATAATGTCATTCTGACCCCGCATGTGGGCGGCAGCACGCAAGAAGCGCAAGAAAATATTGGTATTGAAGTAGCGGGTAAACTCGCGAAGTACAGCGACAACGGTTCAACGCTGTCAGCCGTTAACTTCCCTGAAGTGTCACTGCCAGAGCATACTGGTCGTTCACGCCTACTTCACGTACACAAAAACCAGCCAGGTATTCTTACTCAGATTAACCAAGCGTTTGCAGAAAAAGGCATCAACATCGAAGCCCAGTACCTACAAACTAACGCAGAAATTGGTTATGTAGTAGTTGATGTTAAAGAAGACCGTGGTTACGAAGCACTTGCAGAGCTTCAGCAAATTGATGGCACAATTAAGACACGTATTCTTCACTAAGAAGAGTTGTTTAAAGGCTAAATAAAAACGCTGCACAATGTGCAGCGTTTTTTTATGCCTGTGATTTTACTTCAATGCGTTGCAGTGCCCAGCCCTACTTCAGTGCGCTGAGCATATAAGGTAGGCTTAGAAGAAGTTGTAGACTAAGCTAACTGCAGTTTCTGTGTCTAGTTTTTCAACGTCGTCATCAACATTGGTGTTGTGATCAAGTTTGAAAGAAAGACGCATTGAAAGGTTACCGCTGATTGTAGCTGTAAGGGCTGACTCAGCACGAGATTTCGTGTTGTCAGAACCCACTTCGGTACTCACTGTTTGCGTAAATTTAGCGGTATCTGAAATTTTCCAAGAATAAGCTGATGACGCACGAACGATTACGCTGTCAAGATCCTCGCCATCCTGAGTTTCGATGAATGAGTAACCAGGACCAATTGAATACTCAAGGGTGTGGCGCTTGTTCTCAAGTACTTTTTGGTTCCAACCCGCCGCAATAGTTGATTGGTAATTAAAGTTACTAAAGCGGTCGTCTTCATATGAAGCGAAGCCGAATAAACGGTTATCAGGATTTTCTAGTTTGTAGTTACCCTGGGCTGAACCAAAGAACTTCTGTGCAGAAGTAAACTCGATATCTTCTTGCTCGCCTGCATCATTTTCTTGTTGAACAGTTTCCTGTTTGTACAGACCTTTTAAAACGTAGTCGTTACTCCATTTTTCAAGCTCTTGGTGAGCCTGAATACCCGCACTGATTGACGTGGTTTCAGTGTTACCTGAAGTCGAAATAAAACCTAGTTCGCCTTCCATTGTAAAAGGCTTAACTTCATCGTCTTGAGCGAAAGCGGCTGGAGAAAGAGAAATTGCAACTAAAGATGCAAGCACTTGCTTTTTCATTGAACAATCCTATTGATTATCGGTCCATTCGTTGTACTCGATACCTTTTGAACTGCAAGGCGGTACAACACGAGTTTTAAAAGAGATCTGCTAGACAGTGCCGCGAGACAGCAAGCACTACAAACAATGATGCGCAGTGTACATTTTCAAAGCTCTCAGTCAATGCGAACACGGTAAAAAGCCAAAGATAACCCGTTAATTTACACTAATTGACTAAAAAAACTGATAGACCAGCGCCACGGAGGTCTCTGTGCTTAAGGCTGCAACATCTTCGGCGGTGTCTGTTTCATGGTTTAGTATGAAGGATAACTTCATCGCCAGTGAACCGAATACGTTGGCTGAAAGCGAAGTTTCTGACCGCGATTTCATATTTTCTTCACCCGCCTCAGTGCTAACAAACTGCCTTAACTTGGCACCTGAGCTCCAGTGGTATTTGTATTCGGCGGACGCTCTTACAATGATGCCATCGTTGACTACGCTTTCATTATCTTCTTCAGCTTCAATAAAACTGTAGCCAGGACCAATGCTATAGCGAAACTCACTGTCTTCACTGCGCCAGAGGCGCTGAGACCAGCCCGCTGCCAGCGAAGCACGATGATCGTAACCGGTAAATTGATCGTCTTCGTAATCACCGTACATAAAAAGACGGCGACCAGGATTCATGAGTTTATAGTCGAACTGCGCGCTGGTGAAAAAGCGCTGGGCGCTGATGTCTCGCTCTGTTGTCGGCGTGCCACTTTCTTTATAGAGCAACTCGGCGAAGTAGATACTGCTCCAATTTTCCGTTTCATGGTCAGCATTGACCGCGGCTTTCACACTGGCAGCTGAGGTGTTTCCGGTGTTTACAAGTACACCTAGTTCACCGTCTAGCGTAAAACGAGGAATTTCGTCATCGGTGTCGGGCGTGAAATCTGCGTGATAGAGGGTTTGTATAAGATCCCTCGCACTTGCGTGCACACACACGCAGCAACAAACAATGCCAACAACAATGCTTGGCCGGAAGATTTTTTTGAACATAATCTGATTTACGTTGAGCTTTATAGTTTTTAGATTACGTCTTAGTACGACGCTTGTTATACCAATCCTCTGGATGAGCTTTACTACATTTTGCTAATTATCAGTAAAGTAACGGAGTTGTTGCACCGAAAGCTCAGTGAATAAGCGACACAATTTTTGCCGTTTCTTGTTCGGCGTATTCAATTGAATTACTTATCACTTCCATGTTGAGACTTACTGTATTGGCTATCTCAGGGGTAAAAAGTTCAATGTCAGCGTAACTTTCTTTATTTAACTGACTTACCGTAATTCGATTTGCTAAACACAGGACGCAGATATCTACATCAGATTTATGTTTAGCTTCATCATTCATGAACGTTACCGGATAGTACAACCCAATAGGTAAGCACCAATTTTCTAGTATGATACCGCTGCATTGAGCAAACGTAAAACCGAAATGCTCCAACTGATTAACGTGAGGCAACACGTTCGTCTCAGCATTCAGGTATGACTGGTAGCGTTTAGTTTCTTTCTTGGCCACGACCAGCTCACTTAAGTTTTGCAATATACCCATTACAAAGAAGCGTTCTGCTCCGCGCACGTTAAGTCTCATCGCAAGACTTTTGGCCACCATGCCGCAATACACTGATGCATACCAATGTTTGTCTAAATTTATTAACTTAGTATCAAAGCGTTTAAATGCTGTGCTGGCAGTTTCTGCAATTACCAAGTTATACAGGGCTTCGCCTCCAATCACACTGATTGCTTTGGCAACAGATTCTACTTGAGAAGGAAACCGAAACAGCGAGCTATTTGCCAGCCTTAGTACCTTCGCGGTAAGAGAGGGATCAGCACTAATAAGCTCGCCAATATCCTCGGCGCTGGAACGGGAATCGTCTAATGTTGAACGCAGGCGCACGCATATATCCGGTAACGTAAATGATTTCGCGGCATACGAAACATACTTATCTAACGACATCTAGAAACTCTCAGTCTACTTTTTACAAACTCAAGGCCGCTTATTCTGAACTTGGCGGATCATCAAACAGCGTGAACTGCCCAATTGATTCCCCCAGCTCTTTTTGCTGTTGCTTGCGAGCGCGCGTCAGCACCGCTTTTTTGCGCCGAGCACAGGCGCTGATTATTTTACGTTTAGTTTCATCATCAACCTTAAGCCAGTACAGGCGCTCGTCGCGACTTCGATAGCACCCTTTACAGAAACCCCTTGGACCTGACTCACACACACCAATGCATGGGCTTGGAATTTCAAAAAACTCCAGCTGTTGGGATTGTGATTTTTGTTCCGTCATGTCAGTGGCATAACCTTCAAAAGGTGAAACGAATACCACTTAGGCTGCATTTTCAAGCAAGCAACAGTGGCCACGCTTTAGCTTTATCAATATAAATTAAAACGCATACTCCAACATCTAGCCACTAGACATTAGCAGTAAGGCATTCCAATCATCTAAGCCACGCTGCTTTAAAACTAAGCAATTCGACTCGCAGGCCTTTTCGATATGACAAAGCATAGCACGAAATACGGCCTGTTGACTGCTATACCATGTTCGAAAGCCTGATGCGCTAGTCGATAAGTGTGTATTCGATAGTAGAAACCACGCGCACTTTCTTTATATGTGGATGATGACTGTCGCGACTAGAAATACTGAACTGCCCTTGGTTAGCGCGCTTAATTTTGCCCAAAGTACTTTTTGAATCTTTGGCAAATTTTTCCGCAACCTCTCTCGCATTGAGCGTAGCTTCTTCAATCATTTCCGGCTTTACTTCGTTTAAGCGGGTAAATACATAGTCGGGCTGAGCGCGGTAGCTTTGGTCTGATAATACAATACCAGTTTTAATTAACTCCCCAATTTGCTGCCTAAGCGCTCGCACCTTTTCAACATCATTTGAAAAGACAGTAACGGTTTGAATGGCACTGTAGCGAAATGGCGCTTTTTCACTACTTCCATATTGTTGTGCCAATTTGTCATTTATTTCTGGCTTTCCAATAGTAATGCTTTCTGCTGAAATGCCCTTCTCTTCTAAAAAGTTAGCTACCTGAAGGCTATTCTTTTCAATATGTTCATACAGTTGAGGTAAGTCATTGCCCGCGTCGACAAATTGAATAGGCCAAATAACCTGATCAGCAATGTATTCTCGCTCTGACAATCCTTTTACGGTTACTACTCTATCCCACGTTTGCATATCGTTCATGGCAGAAGACACCTGAACACCAAGCAAAGACACAGCAACCACCATGCCCATCGCCATTACTATCGCCGCACCTATTTTCATTCGAATCTCCATTCTTTCTGTTTTCAACAGGATACAAGCGAATATAAGCTTTTCGGTTTCACAAAACGAGATAAAAGCTGACCAATGGTGGCAAAAAAAAGGCCACTCAAATGAGTGGCCTAAAGAGCCCCTTAAGAGGGCAACGCTTGGGTAGACGGGAGAGTTAACCTTTACGCTGTATCAGGTAATAAAATACCGGAGTTAAGATAAGTCCAAATACGGTAACACCAATCATGCCTGAGAATACTGCCACACCCATGGCCTGACGCATTTCAGAGCCGGCACCGGTTGATACCGCCATTGGCAGCACACCCATGATGAAAGCAATGGATGTCATTAGTATTGGACGAAGACGTAAGCGACTGGCTTCTTTAATGGCTGAAAGCGCGTCCATCCCCTTGTCTTGTAACTCTTTTGCAAACTCGACAATAAGAATAGCGTTCTTCGTTGCAAGGCCAACCAATACAATCAAACCTATTTGGGTAAAAACATTGTTGTCGCCGCCATAAACTTGCACACCAATAAGCGCGCTCAGCAAGGTCATGGGAACGATCAATATGATTGCCAGTGGCAAACGCAGGCTTTCGTATTGCGCAGCCAGAACTAAGAACACTAAAAGCACAACTAATGGGAATACAAACGTTGATGCATTACCCGCTAATATTTGCTGATAGGTGATCTCAGTCCACTCGTAAGTCATGCCAAGTGGTAACGTTTCAGCCAGTATTTCTTCAATAGCGGCCTTCGCTTGGTCAGAAGAATAGCCTGGCGCTGCTGCACCGTTTATTTCAGCGGTGACGTATCCGTTATAGTGCATAACACGGTCAGGGCCTGCACTGTGCTCAATGTTCAAGAATGAGCCAAGCGGGATCATCTCACCTTGTGCATTACGCACTTTAAACTGGGTAATGTTCTCAATATCCTGACGATATTGAGCATCAGCTTGTACATTTACTTGGTAAGTTCTACCGAACAAGTTGAAGTCGTTCACGTATAACGAACCTAAGTAGCCCTGCATGGTGGTAAACAAGGTATCGATGTTTACACCTTGGCTTACCGCTTTTTCACGGTCTACATCCACATCGAGCTGAGGTACAGCAACAGTGAAGCTAGTGAATGCATCGGTAAGCGCTGGGTGTGCCCACGCTTTGCCAATCACTTCTTGCGTTACACGCTCAAGTTCTTCAAAGCCCAGGTTTCCTCTGTCTTCAACCTGTAAACGGAAACCACCAATCGTGCCTAACCCCATTACTGGTGGCGGCGGGAATATTGCCACAAAGGCACCTTTTATAGACCCAAAGTTCTGGTTAAGCTGTGCAGCAATGGCGCCACCAGATAGATCAGGCGTCGTTCTTTTATCAAAGTCAGTCAGGGTTGCAAACAACACACCTGAGCTTGGACTATTGGTAAACCCGTTAATATTCAAGCCAGGGAATGCAATTGCATCTTCAACACCAGGGTGTTCCATAGCAATACGAGACATTTCACGGATCACTTCTTCAGTTCTGTCTAAGCTTGCTGCATTAGGCAGTTGAGCAAAGGCGACCAGATACTGCTTATCTTGCGGAGGAACATAGCCTGTTGGTGTATTGGCAAACTGGAAGTAAGTGAGCCCTAGCAGACCCGCGTAAAGCACCATGATGATACTGCTCTTACGGATAAGCCCACCCACAGCACCAGTGTAGCGCTTTGAATTACGGTCAAAGAAACGGTTAAACGGTGAAAATACAAAGCGGCCAAACACTTTATCCATTAAACGGGTTAACCAGTCATTCGCTTTACCGTGAGGTTTCAATAGTAATGCAGATAATGCAGGGCTAAGCGTTAACGAGTTAATTGCAGAAATTACCGTAGAGATAGTAATTGTTAGCGCAAACTGCTTATAGAACTGACCGGTAAGACCGCTCATGAAAGCAGTAGGTACGAATACCGCAGCAAGTACCAGTGTTGTGGCAATGATAGGACCGGTTACTTCTTTCATTGCTTGTACGGTGGCTTCAAACGGCGCTTTGCCTTCAGAGATATTACGCTCTACGTTTTCAACAACAACGATGGCGTCGTCCACAACAATACCGATTGCCAACACTAGACCAAACAGCGACAGTGCATTCAGCGAGAAGCCCATTAGCTGCATAAAGGCGAACGTTCCCACAAGTGAAATAGGCACTGCAACGAGTGGGATAATAGACGCACGCCATGTTTGTAAGAACAGCACAACAACAAGTACAACTAACAATACAGCTTCAAGAAGTGTACTAATTACCGCTTCAATTGAACCGCGAACAAATACGGTAGGGTCATAGGCAATTTCGTATTCAAGGCCTTCAGGGAACGCCTTAGACAGTTCCGCCATACGAGCGCGAACGTCATCTGAAATTTGGATTGCATTAGAGCCTGGTGCTTGGAAAACCGGCACCGCTGCCGCAGGGTTATTGTTAATAAGTGAACGCAGTGCATAAAACTCTGAACCTAGTTCGATACGAGCAACGTCTTTAAGACGGGTTATTTCACCATTCTCACCCGACTTAACAATAATATTTTCAAATTCGGCTTCATCTTTTAAACGGCCGCGCACATTGATAAGCAGCTGAAATTCGCTGGTACCCGTAGGCTGTGCACCTAGGCTACCTGCCGCCGCTTGCTGGTTTTGGTCGGCAATAGCTGCTGCCACATCGCCAGGGTTTAACTGGAGCGCAGCCAGTTTGTTAGGGTCTAACCATACTCGCATGCTGAATTCACCAGCACCGAACAGGCGCACTTGCCCAACGCCATTGATTCGCGCTAGCTCGTCTTTAACAAACTGATCAGCATAGTTTGAAAGATAAAGCATGTCATAACGATTATCAGGCGACGTCAGGTGCACTACCATGGTTAAATCTGGTGACGATTTTTCAGTTACCACACCTAAGCGCTGCACTTCTTGAGGTAAACGCGGTGTCGCGCGATTTACACGGTTTTGTACCAACGTCGTGGCTTCATCTGGATCCGTACCAATGGCAAACGTAATTGTTAGCGTCATACGGCCATCACTGGTTGCCTGTGATGACATATACAGCATGTTTTCAACACCGTTAATTTCTTGTTCTAGCGGCGTTGCAACTGTTTCGGCGATAACTTCTGGGTTTGCACCGGGATAATTCGCAGTTACCACCACGGTAGGCGGCACTACTTCTGGGTATTCAGTGATAGGTAGTTGCCAGACAGCAATTGCACCACCTATAAAAATAAGTAGGGAAAGCACGCCCGCAAAAATCGGGCGGCTAATGAAAAACTGCGAAATGTTCATTACTTAAGACCTGCTGTTGCTGTACCTGTGGCAAATGAACCACCAGATAAAACATCCTCATACTGCGCCATGTTTTGGGTTACTTGTGTTGCATTATCAACACGTGACTGCCAGCTAGATAAATTTGCCAAAGCATCTTCATCACCCATAGGCACTTCGTTAGCGGCAACTTGGGCACCAGGGCGAACGCGCTGTAAGCCATCAACCACAATGGTGTCGTTTACGTTCAAGCCGCTTGTGATGATGCGCATGCTTCCCACTTTGTCGCCTAGCTTAACCGCACGGTATTCCACTTTACTTTCGTCGTTTACAACCAGTACAAACTTATTATTAAGATCTGTGCCGATAGCTTTTTCTTTAATAAGAATGCCCTGTTCATCGGTGTCACCTGCCAATTTTAAGTGTGCAAATAATCCCGGAATTAAGCGACCTTCTTCATTATTGAATACGGCGCGAACGCGAAGTGTGCCGGTGCTACCGTTAACCTGGTTGTCGATAAAATCAATTTGACCCCAGTGGTTATAATCAGACTCGTTAGCAAGGCGCATCGCTACTGGCTGCTCGCTCACTGCTGTTGAAGCCGCTGATTTATCGGTTAGATAGTTTAGGTAGGTCTGCTCATCAATATCGAAATACGCATATAAACGGTCGGTCGATACGATGCGAGTCAACTCTGTTTGTCCTGCGGTAACAAAGTTACCTTCAGTAATGTTTGCGCGAGAAATACGTCCAGAAATAGGTGCTTCAACACGAGCAAAGCCTCGATTTAGGCGCGCTACTTCAAGTGCGGCTTGCGTTTGGTTTAAGCTTGCAAGCGCTTGGTTTTTCTCAGCTAAACGGGCATCAAGAACTTCTTCAGAAACCGCCTGGGTTTTACGAAGTTTAAAAGCACGACTATAGTTTTGCTCAGCCAACTGAACGCGACTTTTGGCTTCTTCAAGCTGTGCAGTCAATCGATCAACTTCTGCTTTAAACGTGCGGTTATCAATTAAGAATAGGGTTTGCCCTTGTTCGACATATTCGCCTTCGTCAAATGCAACAAAGTCAATGTAGCCCGACACGCGAGGGCGAAGCGCTACAATTTGTGGAGACTCTAAACGGCCTGTAAAATTATCCCACTCGGTTAAACGCTGAGACACTACCGTTG
The DNA here is from genome assembly GCF_022348265.1 of Alteromonas sp. Cnat3-28. Classification (NCBI taxonomy): domain Bacteria; kingdom Pseudomonadati; phylum Pseudomonadota; class Gammaproteobacteria; order Alteromonadales; family Alteromonadaceae; genus Alteromonas; species Alteromonas sp. Cnat3-28. The sequence goes on along the minus strand of NZ_JAKREY010000006.1, from coordinate 210,104 downwards.
CCACATCAACTGGAACACCAGCATTTGTGCCAGCGCTCATTGATTGACTCGGATCCTGCTCGTCACCACCACATGCAGCGACAAGCGCAGTTAGGCTTACTATTGCCAATAGACGGGTAAAAGTTTTCATTGCAAGATTCTCTTAAAAATTAAACTAAAGTTTGATGCTGTGCATTATGTATCGCCACCAACAATAAAAATAATTATCTTTTTATATGCAACACATCATATGATATTATATATTGAAAATCGGGCTGACAGAGACAACCGCTTTTAAAGATTTAGAAGAGTGGTTTCGCAGAGAAAATGAGAATAACCGTATAAAAAGCGAGAGCTTAGGGAAATCAACGGTTACAGCGATACAGTGTACCAGTGTCGCTCGTCGCATTCATTTGGAAAATAAATGCTTTTAGCTATAACCTATAACTAAACTATGTCAGTTAAATTACATAGCCAAAAAAGAAGTAAATGGCAGCTTTTTTCATTGTTCGATAGGTGAAAGTAGATTGTCCGCAATAGACACCGGAGACAACCATGCGTCCACATGATTTAAATTTATTGATGATTTTTGATGCCATCATGACCGAGGGTGCAATTACCCGCGCAGCTGACAGGCTGTCGATGACGCAACCTGCGGTATCTAACGCACTTTCTCGTATGCGCACAGCTTGGAAAGATGAACTGTTCGTTAAAGACGGCCGTGGTATTCAGCCTACCTCATTTGCTAAAAATTTATGGAGTCAGATTCAGGGCCCTTTAGGCGAACTCGAAGTCGCCGTTAACCCAACTGACTTTAACCCTGCAACAGCTAAGCGTACCTTTCGTATAGCTGCAACTGACAGCATCGTTTCTATGGTGTGGGGGCCGCTACGCAAAGTGATTGAGAATGAAGCGCCAGGTATTAACATCCATGCCATTCCTAATTACGACATGGAAACCGACAAAATACTCAAGGACGCTGAAGCAGAGCTCACTTTCTCTAAATATCAGAAGCCTGGCTCTGTTATTCATGCCGAACATGTTCTCGACCCAAGCTGGGTTGTGGTAATGCGCCCCGATCATCCATTAGCAAAATCTCAATTGACTTTAGAAGACTTTGTCGCGGCTGATCATCTTCTGGTTTCTGTTACAGGCGATGTGACTGGCCCTACAGATCAGGTGTTGGCGAATTTAGGCCTTAAACGCCGCGTGGCAATGTCAGTAAACCAGTTTTATAACGCTACACCGTTATTAAAAGAGAGCAACCTTATTTGTGTAGCACCGTCTTTGGTAATGGAAAAAGAAATTTTCTCAGGGGAACTGGCGGTATTTGAAACGCCAATAGAAATTGTCAGCTCTCCGCTATCTGTGATGTGGCACAAACGTCAGGATCAAGACGCCGGTTTACAGTGGCTTAGAGGACTCGTAGTTAGATTTATTCGCGAGCGTGTACAACGTCATGAAATGCTGCTCTCTCAATGCTGTAGAAAAGCCTATTGCGCCGAAACGGTTAAGCGCTTTATGGACCAGCGCAATATGGACTGCGAAGAATTTACGCCAGCGCATTTGAAAACGCCCAGCAATGATGAAATGGACAAAAGACTCGACACTGTAGCGGTTGGAAAAGAAACGGCTTAATACCAGTTTGCTTAGACAACTACCCACTCGGCGAGACTTAACATGTTCGTCATTGCGTTGTGCTATCGCAGGTAAAGTGGTTCTAAAACATTCAAAGCCCTAATAAAAAAACCGCTCAAAGAGCGGCTTTTTCTTAGTTCGAACAAAGAAGCTAATTTACTTCTTTTTCTTTGCTTTCGGGTTTGGTAGGTCAGTAATACTTCCTTCGAAGATTTCAGACGCAAGACCAATTGATTCGTTAAGCGTTGGGTGAGCATGGATAGTCAATGCTACGTCTTCAGCATCAGCACCCATCTCAATAGCTAGGCCGATTTCGCCAAGCATTTCGCCCGCGTTGGTACCTACCATAGCACCACCGATTACGCGGCCCGTTTCTTTTTCGAAAATCATCTTAGTCATACCGTTAGTTGCATCAGATGCAATTGCACGGCCTGAAGCAGCCCATGGGAACGTTGCTGTTTCATAGCTTACGCCCTGCTCTTTCGCTTCTTTTTCAGTTAGACCAACCCAAGCAACTTCTGGCTCAGTGTACGCTACTGAAGGAATAGCACGTGGGTCGAAGTAATGCTTCTGTCCAGCAATAACTTCTGCAGCAACGTGACCTTCGTGAACCGCTTTGTGCGCAAGCATTGGCTGACCTACAAGGTCACCGATTGCGAAGATGTGGTCAACGTTAGTACGCATTTGCTTATCAACGTTGATGAAGCCACGCTCGTCAACGTTTACGCCAGCTGCATCTGCGCCAACTAGCTTACCGTTTGGCTTACGACCAACAGCAACAAGTACTTTGTCGTAGCGCACTGGCTCAGCAGGTGCGTTCTTACCTTCAAATGTTACGTACAAGCCATCGTCTTTTGCTTCAACCGCAGTCACTTTGGTTTCAAGCATGATGTTAAACTTGTCTTTGTAGTCTTTCATGAACACTTTCATGATGTCTTTGTCAGCTGCTGGAATTAGCTGATCTAAGAATTCAACTACATCAATGTTCGAGCCAAGTGCTTCGTACACAGTACCCATTTCTAGACCGATGATACCACCGCCTAGTACTAGCATTTTCTCTGGAATGTCTTTCATTTCCAGTGCGCCAGTTGAGTCGATTACACGATCATCTTCTGGGATGAACGGTAGGCTTACTGGCTCAGAACCCGCAGCGATAATCGCTTTCTCGAAAGTAATAGTAGTAACGTCGTCACCATTTTTTACTTCTAGGGTGTTTGCGCCTGTAAATTTACCGAAGCCTTGTACATGCTTGGTTTTACGCATTTTAGACATACCGCTAAGGCCATTTGTCAATTGCTTAACAACGCCGTCTTTGTATTCGCGGATTTTATCTAAATCGATGGTAGGCTCGCCAAACGATACACCGTGACTAGCAAGGTGCTTCGCTTCTTTCATCACTTTAGCAACGTGAAGAAGGGCTTTTGAAGGGATACAGCCAACGTTAAGACAAACACCACCAAGCGTGTCGCGTGAGTCTACGATAACTGTTTCAATACCTAAGTCAGCCGCACGGAATGCTGCTGAATAACCGCCAGGGCCGCCGCCCAGTACCACCAATTGCGTTTTAATTTCGCTCATTGTGAACCTCAATCCTGTTCTTGTAGGGTCATGCTATTACTTTTGTGTAATAGCATAACCTAAATGCCACCAAATGGGCTTATAAAATCGTCGAAAATGTTACTGATATTGTAAACTTTTTCGACCTTTTATTTAAAGTATGATTCTGCGTAAGTCAGTTAGGTTTGCAGCAACCTCAGTAGAGAATCTTGCACCTACCGCACCATCGATGACTCGGTGGTCGTATGACAGGCTTAGCGGCACCATTAAGCGCGGCTCAAACTCTTTACCATTCCACTTAGGCTTCATCTCAGACTTAGACACACCTAATATGGCGACTTCTGGTGCATTTACAATAGGCGTAAACGCCGTGCCACCAATACCACCTAGACTAGAGATGGTGAACGTTCCACCCTGCATGTCAGCCGCTTTAAGCTTGCCTTCACGGGCTTTCTTAGATGTTTCAATAAGCTCTTGAGACAGCTGCTCAATACCTTTCTTATTCACGTCACGAATAACAGGTACAACAAGGCCTCCCGGTGTTTCAACCGCAATACCAATGTTGATAAACTTCTTAATGATTAAGCTCTCGCCGTCGTCAGACAGTGATGAGTTGAATACTTCGTATTTCTCAAGCGCTTTCGCTACCGCTTTCATAACGAATACTAGTGGTGTGATCTTAAGACCAGACTTAATTTTCGCGTGGTAAGCGTTTTGCTCTTTACGGAATTCTTCAACTTCAGTGATATCTGCTTCGTCGAACTGCGTAACGTGCGGGATAGTCGCCCAGTTACGGTGTAAAAACGGTCCAGAGATCTTTTGAATTCGAGAAAGCTTTTGTTCTTCAATCTCGCCAAACTTGCTGTGATCAACAGGCTTAACCGGAACGATTTGAAGTACGTTGTCGCCCACAGGAGCACTGCCTGAAGCTGCTGCTGTGCGAGGTTTCGCAAGCTCAGCTTTCACATAGGCTTGAACGTCTTCTTTCAAGATACGGTTTTTAGGACCAGAGCCGTTAACTTGAGTAAGGTCTACACCAAACTCACGAGCAATACGGCGAACCGAAGGAGAAGCATGTGCTTTACCTGTATTCTTGGCTTCTGGCGCTGGAGGCACAGGAGAGCGACCTTGCGAGGCTTCCTGCTGTGACCCTTGTTGAGTCTCGTCTCGCTGTGAGTCTTGTTTAGTCTCTTCTTGCTTAGGCGCTTCAGCAGGCTTTTCAGCTGCACTTGAAGACGAGCCACCGCTGGTCTCAAGCTTAACAACCAAGGTGCCTTGCTTAACTTTGTCACCCGCTTTAATAAAGACTTCTTTAATCGTACCTGCATGTGTTGACGGCACATCCATGGTCGCTTTATCAGTTTCTAGCGTGATAAGACCGTCTTCTTTTTCAACGGTATCGCCAGCTGATACAAGTACATCGATAACGTCAACTTCACCGTCTTCACCAATATCTGGTACAGCAACTTCGATAGTCTCGCTACCGGCAGACGCCGCTGGCGCTGACTCTTGCTTTGCACTTTCCTGTGCAGCCGGTGCAGACGCTTCAGAAGAAGCATCGCTAGACGCCGATTCACTTGAAGACGAGCCTGAACCCGCTACTTCAAGCTTAATAACAACCGTACCTTCTTTCACTTTATCGCCAGTACTGATGAATACTTCTTTCACCGTACCTACGTGTGTTGAAGGAACGTCCATGGTTGCTTTATCGGTTTCAAGGGTAATTAGCCCATCTTCTTTTTCAATGGTGTCGCCCACTGAAACCAATACGTCGATTACGTCTACTTCGTCGTCAGAACCGATATCCGGTACTGCAACTTCAATCACTTCGCTGCTGCCAGACGCAGCTGGCGCTGCTTCTGACTTGCTTTCGTCTTTTGGTGCTTCTTGCTTAGGTGCATCTTCTTTAGAAGATTCGTCTGAAGCGTTTTCTTCAGACGCGCCTTCATCGGCACTGTCACCATTGGCAACTTTCATTTCACCAATCACATCGCCTTCTTTGATTTTATCGCCTACTGATACAGACAGGCTAACAATCTCACCTTCAAACGGTGCTGGGATGTCCATTGACGCCTTGTCACTTTCAACAGTAACAACGCCTTCATCAGCCTCAATGTTGTCGCCTACGGCAACACATAGCTCGATAACTTCAACTTCGTCACCGCCTACGTCGGGTACGATAATCTTTTGAATATCTGACATATGTAAAATACCTTATCTGGCTTACGCGTAAAGTGGGTTAAGTTTTTCAGCGTTAATTTCAAAACGCTTAATGGCTTCTGCTACCACTTTCTTCTCAACGTCACCGCGCTGAGCCAATTCGTAAAGTGATGCCACCACAATGTATGACGCATTAACTTCAAAGTGAGTACGCAAGTTTTCACGGCTATCGCTTCGACCGAAACCGTCTGTACCTAGGCAGCGGTATTCAGTTTCGATGAACGCACGTACTTGGTCTGAGTAGTTCTTCACATAGTCAGTGGCAGAAATCGCAGGACCTGCATCTTTCGTGATTACCTGACCTATGTAAGGTACTTTTTGCTCAGCTTCTGGGTTTAGCATGTTCCAGCGTGCAACGTCTTGACCTTCACGCGCTAGCTCGTTGAACGAGGTCACTGAGTAAACGTCAGATGATACGTTGTAGTCGTCACAAAGAATTTGTGCCGCTTTACGCACTTCGTTCAAGATAGTGCCTGAGCCCATTAGCTGAACATTCAGCTTAGACTTGTCATTTTCAACACGCTCAAGCTTGTAGATACCTTTAATGATTTGCTCAGCAACATCATCACCTTCTGGCATTGCAGGGTGCTGATAGTTCTCGTTCATCAACGTTAGGTAATAGAAGATATTCTCGTTATTACCGTACATGCGACGTAGACCGTCTTGAACGATAACTGCTACTTCGTAACCATACGTTGGGTCGTAAGTAATACAGTTAGGAATTAGGTTCGCTTGAACATGTGAGTGGCCGTCTTGGTGCTGTAGACCTTCACCGTTAAGTGTGGTTCTACCCGCAGTTGCGCCTAAAAGGAAACCACGTGCTTGGCTATCGCCTGCTGCCCATGCCAAGTCACCAACACGTTGGAAACCAAACATCGAGTAGTAGATGTAGAACGGAATAGTGGTAGCGTTACACGTTGAGTAAGACGTACCCGACGCAACCCACGATGCCATTGCACCTAGCTCGTTAATACCTTCTTGTAATACCTGACCTTTCTTATCTTCGCGATAGTAAGCGACTTGGTCGGCATCTTGAGGTACGTATTTCTGGCCTTCATTGGCGTAAATACCTACCTGACGGAACAAGCCTTCCATACCGAATGTACGGGCTTCATCAGGAATAATTGGCACAATACGCTTACCAATTTTCTTATCTTTCAATAGCGCGTTAAGTACACGTACAAACGTCATGGTTGACGATACTTGACGGTCACCTGAACCTTTTAAGATGGCGTCGAATGCACTTAGCTCAGGAATTTCAAGCTGTTCTTCAGCCTGTTCACGACGAGAAGGCAAGTAACCGCCTAGAGCTTCACGACGCTCGCGAAGGTACTTCATTTCTTCGCTGTCTTCGTCAAATTTGAAGTATGGCAGGTCAGCAATTTTCTCGTCTGCTACAGGAATATTGAAACGATCGCGGAACGCTTTGATTGAATCAACGTCCATTTTCTTAACGTTGTGCGCTACGTTTTGTGCTTCGCCTGATGCACCTAGACCGAAACCTTTAACCGTTTTAGCAAGGATTACCGTTGGACGACCTTTCGTATCAATGGCTTTTTGGTAAGCCGCGAATACTTTAACTGGATCGTGACCACCTCGGTTCAAGCGCCAGATGTCGTCGTCAGACATGTTCGCTACAAGTGCCGCTGTTTCAGGATACTTGTTGAAGAAGTTTTCACGGGTGTACTTGCCGCCTTTGGCTTTACAGTTTTGGTATTCACCGTCTACCGTTTCGCCCATAAGCTGGATAAGCTTGCCAGATTTATCACGAGCCAGTAGCTCATCCCAGTAGCTACCCCAAATAACTTTCACAACTTCCCAGCCAGCGCCGCGGAATGTGCCTTCAAGTTCTTGGATAATTTTGCCGTTACCACGTACCGGGCCGTCTAGACGTTGAAGGTTACAGTTGATAACAAACGTTAGGTTGTCTAGGCCTTCACGAGAAGCAAGACCAATTGCACCCAAGCTTTCTGGCTCATCACACTCACCGTCACCCATGTAGCAGTAAACGCGCTGACCTGAACAGTCTTTGATACCACGGTTAGTTAGGTACTTAAGGAAGCGCGCTGTGTAGATAGCTTGAAGTGGACCAAGACCCATAGATACGGTTGGGAATTGCCAGTAGTCTTTCATCAAGTGAGGGTGTGGGTAAGACGACAGACCATCGCCAGCACACTCTTGACGGAAGTTGTTTAACTGCTCTTCAGTTAAGTTGCCTTCCATATATGAGCGCGCATAAATACCTGGAGAAATATGGCCCTGAGCGAAAATAAAGTCGCCGCCTTGGTTCTCGTTAGGCGCTTTGAAGAAGTGGTTAAAGCCAACATCGTAAAGCATAGCCGATGATGCGAAGCTACCAATGTGGCCACCAAGCTCTAGGTCTTTTTTAGATGCACGCAATACAATCATCAATGCGTTCCAACGAATTGCCGCACGGATGCGCGCTTCGATGGTCAAGTCACCAGGCATTTTTGGCTCTTGCGCTGCTGGGATAGTATTGATGTAGGCAGTAGTTGCGTCATACGGTAGATGCGCTCCGCTGCGACGTGCTTTATCAATAAGTTTTTCGAGTAAATAATGGGCGCGTTCTACGCCTTCCTCTTCTAAAACCGACTCAAGCGCATCAATCCACTCTTTAGTTTCTTGAGGATCTACATCTTGGTGCATCATATCAGACATGGTGCCATCCTATTTTTTGCTTATATAGAAAATCCTCCCTTAGCATTGCCTCTACTCTTAAAGGCGCTAAAAGAAGGAAAACTAAATTACGTTGTACTCACAGTGACCCAATCTGGCTCACCTGCTTTTGCAGTGGCACAGGAAAAACCTGACCGGCCTCTGCGAATGAATAGCTATCTAGCCCTTATCTTATAAAAGGTCAGACTAGTAACTAAATCTCTAATCGTCGCAATGCGCGCTGTACGCGGGTATCGCGTTGATTAATGGTTAATAGCGTTTTTTCAATAAACGCCAAATGCGTATTACATGCCTGACGCGCAGCTTCAGGGTCGCGAGAAGCAATGGCTTCTACAATTTCACGACGCTGCTTAGCAATGTCTTCCACCGCTTCAGGGTGCGCTGCCAACATGTCAAAGTTTCGTTCAATATTGTCCACCAGCATGCTTTGCATGGTGCTCATTACGTGCAACAACACCATATTGTGTGATGCTCTTGCCATAATGATATAAAACTGTCCTAGCGCCTCAGCTTGGGCACGCTTGCTTTCGTGAGCTTGAGGCGTAGGTACGTCGTTCAGCGCTTGCTTCAATGCGTTGTAATCTTCAGGTTGACCACGAAGTGCCGCGTAGTACGCCGCCATCCCTTCAAGCGCATGACGAAATTCAAGCAAATCAAATTGAGTTTCAGGACGCTGGCTAACTAAGTCCATTAGGGGGTCTGTCATGGCTGAGTTAAGGTTGCGGTTAACAAACGTACCGCCGCCTTGCTTACGTTCTACCAACCCACGTGCCTGTAAATTACCAATGGCTTCCCTAAGCGAAGGTCGCGATACATCAAATTCAAGCGCAAGCTCTCTCTCTGGCGGTAATTTCTGACCAGCCAATAACGTACCGTCGAGTATCATTGACTCGAGTTGCTCGGTAATCACATCAGAGAGTTTTTTTCGCTGCTGCCGCATGCGCGCTACGTATCCTTTTATTTAAAACCTGCTCTATAACAATAGCGACGTTATAAGAGCGGTGAATGTAAAAAATAATCGTGGAATATTTAATCACAAACACAATTGGTAATACCATTTTACCTATCTAGTTTAAGGCAGATCGATTTCGAGGTAAATACTCACAAGCATAGCAAAGCATTTACCTTTTGCTGGGTGTTAAGCTTTATTGTTGAATTTGTTAAGAAAAATCAGTAACCGCAAACTGGTCTGATGAGGAAGGGGGAATGCAGTAATAGGGGCAAAGCGCCTGATCTACATACAATTAATAAATAGACCAAACGCCCTTCTAAGCCAAGTAGGCTAGTAAATGTTAAAAATAATGACTATGCAAGACTGCCTACAAGCGTGAGCGCTGATGTTATTACAAGAAGAAAAATAACATTACGTTTTGCTAACTTCACAAGCACCTTCGGTTCTATTGCTGCATTTTCAGCCTGCAACTGCTGTTCATCAGGCGTTAGAATCTCAGCTTTCGAAGAAATTTGTGTAAGCACATCGTATGCAGGTACATCGAACTGAAGTGCATACTTAATCCACTCAGGCAACGCTCGTGAGAAATGTCCCATCATCAACATGCCAAAAGCGGTAACGCGAACAGGAATATAATCGAGCGCAAACATCAATCTTCCCGCAGCGGCTTTTAAAGGGTGATTTGCATCACACAATGCCTCGGTTGTGCTTCGACTCAAGCTATAAAACAGCGCGCCAGGTGCACCAAAAGCAATAAACCACAGCATCACAGCGGCATAGTGTTGATAGTTAAGCCAGGTAAGGTGTTGGCCAAAAGTTTTGCCTTCTGTACCCGCACTTCCGTCACTGTCTGTTTGACTTGCACAATGCCCTAGTTGGTCGGTGTACATACTGCACGCCTGAAGGTCACCTCGATCAGCAGCATTCAAAAAACTCTTGTAGACGGCTCGCAATGCAGGGCAGCCAATACAGATGAACAAAATTATGCTTTGCTCTATAAACGTAAGAAATGCACCAAGTACCCAGTATTCAATTGCTCCCAGCAATACTGCGGGAAGTAAAAGATAGAAATAAAGTGCTGTGGATGAGGCCTTTTTACTCCCCTCCTCACCTTCATTTCCTTCTTGAAACTTAATCAACCCTTTATCTTGAAGAAAAGCACGATATTGAGCGGCATACTTTTCAATATGCCAATTAGGTGTTTTTGTTATCAACCGCTCGAGGCTGAGAACTAATAGCAAGCTCATTAACATCATAGGTATTGAGTTTCCTTTTTTCTGCAGTGCGGATTAGTTAAATTATTTAAACCCAGCAACGCGCATTCTATATCTTGCCCAATCGAAAGCTGCACCAGGGTCAGTTTTTCGCCCTGGTGCTATATCATTATGGCCTACGATACGCCCTAAAGTGATCCGAGGATAGTATCTCGTAATAAAATCAGTGAGTTCGCCAAGGGCTTGGTACTGTGCATCGGTGTAAGGCAACGTATCAGTACCTTCAAGTTCAATACCTATAGCATAGTCGTTACAGCGGCTGCGGCCTTGAAATGAAGACAGGCCCGCGTGCCATGCCCGCTGTTCAAAGGGCACAAATTGCTCTATTTCACCCGTTCGATAAATTACACAATGAGCAGAGACCCGTAACCCAGCAATTTCTCTATAGAAAGGATGTTCATCAGGATTGATGGTTCCGGTAAACAATTGGCGAATGCCCGGCGTACCAAACTGTGAAGGAGGTAGTGAAATATTGTGTATCACTAACAGGCTAACGTCTGCGCTGTCAGGACGGGCATCATAATGCGGACTTGCTGTGTACTTTGCTTCGTTGTAAAGCACCATAGTATTTGCTTCGATAATTGATTTTCTGCGTTATAGCCTACATTGTATATGGATATAAGTGTATAGGGCTATACATTGCATTCTAATAAGCTAATCAGCACGTTAGTCCTTTGCTTAAGAGATTACGCCGAGTATTTAGCAATACGAAAAGCGGTGCACCACTATTATAAGAAAGGTAGAAGCATGAATGAACAACAAGACCCGACAGCGTCAACGGGTAAATGGATGGTTGCGCTTGCTTGGATTTGCGGTTTTGGTCTACTGGTTTTTGTTTTCTCAGATCTTTTAGAAAAACAAATTAACCCAAATAGCGAACCAACATCAGAGCGTATTGGTTCACAAACCGAAGTCCGACTTAAGCAAAATCGCCAAGGTCACTATGTGACAACAGGTTATATTAATGGTGAGGAAGTCGTATTTCTTGTTGATACGGGTGCCACTGACGTAGCCGTTCCCGCTCATTTGGCTAATAAGCTTCAACTCAAAGCGGGTCGAGAAGGGTTAGCCAGCACAGCTAACGGCGTTGTAAGAGTTGCCGAATCGACCATTGAAACTTTGCGCATTGGCGAAATCGTGGTGCGCGATGTAAAAGCAAACTTAAACCCCGGTATGCAAGATGACCATATATTGCTGGGAATGAGTGTTCTTCGCCAATTAGAGTTTACTCAGCGCGGAGAATGGTTAATATTGCGTACCCTTTAAATACACAGATAGCATAGATCATAGCGATGAAGATGACATCACCAGACATGCAAGCGATTCGAGAGCAAGTATCGAACGCGCTTATTGAAGATCTTGGCGGCGAATTAAATGCTGCAAACGACATTACGGCGAACCTGATAGATGAAAGCGTTAACGCAAAAGCCACTATTATTACGCGAGAGCCTTGCGTGGTTTGTGGAATCGCATGGGCAAACCAAGCATTTGCACTAATCGACGAGTCGGTGTCGCTAACGTGGCATGTAAAAGATGGTGACAAAGTTGATGCCAACACCGTACTGGTTAGTTTGGAAGGCTCTGCTCGCGCGATATTGACGGCAGAACGTACGGCGCTTAACTTCCTACAAACCCTGTCGGCAACCGCCACTGTTACTGCCTTTTACGCTAAGTATTTAGATGGCTCCGACACTAAAATTCTCGATACCCGCAAAACGTTGCCAGGTTTGCGGCACGCACAGAAATACGCGGTGCGTTGTGGTGGTGGTCAAAACCATCGTGTGGGTTTGTTCGATGCATTCTTAATTAAGGAAAACCACATATTTTCTTGCGGAAACATCGAAAAAGCCGTAAGCCGAGCGAAAACAATGATGCCGGGCAAGCCCGTTGAAGTAGAAGTAGAGAACTTAACCGAGCTTGAACAAGCCCTTAGTGCAGGTGCCGACATTGTCATGCTGGATAATTTTTCTAACGAACAGATCCAACAGGCAGTAGCGCTCAACAAAGGTCAATGTAAACTGGAAGTATCAGGAAACATTACTGATGAACGACTGGCGTCTCTCGCTAAGCTAGGCGTAGATTACATTTCATCTGGTGCCTTAACTAAACACGTTCAGGCCATTGATTTGTCGCTGCGCATTAATTTGTCATAGCAGAGCAAGAAAGATAAAGAGCCAATTTAAAAGCTGTAAAGGTGGATTTAACATTAGGTAAGCGAATGTGTTGCTTATCCCCTTGTACTTCCACCTTTATAACGCGGCTTCTTTGTTGCACGTGTTTTATTATAAAGATACAGTGTTTCAGTGAAATTTACGTTATCGCAATTATCACTTTCCTATACTGTGGCTTTAATTACTGAGACCTTAATGGTTTAGGTTACACAGTGATTTTAAATCACCGAGTAGATGTATAATTTACAATACGGTTACTCGTCATTCTGTTCAGTCATTTCTCGATAATGCTTTTTGTGTATAGATAGACATACGCACTTAAGTCATTAACTTTTATACGAAAGTTCAAGTGATAAAGCCTGCCAAGGCGCGGCGAACCGTGTCATACTGAAAAAGCTAGACATAGGTATATTTGCCTATACTTGTCAGTAACAAATAAAATTCTATACTGAGTATCAAGTACCAGGGGCGTTAAATGGACGACTCGGGTATAAACGTCAATTTGAATTAGATTTAAACTTTACGTGTTATACACGTCCCGGAGAAAAACCATGATGAACATGAATACTAAAAACCAAAAAGGTTTCACCCTAATCGAACTAATGATTGTTGTTGCAATCATCGGTATCCTTGCAGCAATCGCACTTCCTGCTTACCAAAACTACACGCAAAAAGCGAAGTTTACAGAAGTAACTAACGCAACTGCGGCAGCAAAAACTGCTGTAGAGATTTGCGCACAAACTGTTGACGCTACGCTTGCAGCTTGTGACGGCGGTACAAGCGGTGTTCCAGCAGACGTAACACAATCTGCTACTGCAGTTGGCGTTACAACACTAAATGGTGTAATCGAAGCTGAAGCTTCTGGTAACTCAGGTGTGACAGATGGCACAGACCCAGCTACTTATACACTTACTCCTACAGTGGCTGACGGCCGTGTTACTTGGGCTGCGGCATGCGTACCAACTACACTTTGCTAATCATAAGTGCATAGAACAATAAAAGAAAAACCCAGTGTTGTAACTGGGTTTTTTTGTTTAACCTCAGTTCGGATATTATAAAATGGCTAAGGCGGCTTCGGTATTCACATGGCAGGGAAAGGATCGACACGGCCAAGCCCGTAAAGGCGAAATTTCCGCTACATCGCTCTCAGAAGCAAAAAACCTACTTCGACGCCAAGGCATTTCCGCAAATAAGGTAAAGAAGCTTGCTAAGCCCCTTTTCGGCGGTGCCCAGAAGATCAAACTTTCAGATATTTCCGTTATATCTCGGCAAATCGCCACTATGCTTGCCGCTGGCGTAACGCTAATTCAATCTTTAGAAATGATTGCACAAGGTCACGCCAATTCTTCGATGCGCAAACTTCTAGGTGAAATAACCGATGAGGTAAAAGCAGGTAATCCATTGTCATCTGCTTTAAGAAAACACCCTTTGTATTTTGACGATTTATATTGCGACTTGGTTTACACCGGTGAGCAGTCGGGCGCACTTGAAACCATTTATGACCGCATCGCGACCTACAAAGAGAAAGCCGAAGCACTAAAATCAAAAATCAAAAAAGCGATGTTTTACCCTATCGCAGTTTTGGTTGTTGCTTTTATTGTTACGACCATCCTTCTTATATTTGTTGTGCCGCAGTTTGAAGAAATTTTCAGCAGCTTCGGGGCAGAACTTCCCGCTTTCACCCAGTTCGTATTGGCTATTTCCCGATTCGTCCAAGACTTCGGTATTTTTATTGCCATAGGAATTGGTGTTGCAGGCTTTATGTTTATGCGCACCTATAAGCGAAGCCAGAAGCTACGTGACTCGCTAGACCGCAACATTTTAAAAATTCCTGTTATCGGCGAAATTCTAAAAAAAGCCAGTATTGCGCGATTTACCCGAACCTTAGCCACGACCTTTGCAGCAGGTGTGCCGCTTATTGGCGCACTAGAATCCGCTGCCGGAGCTTCAGGCAACGCAGTATACCGCGAAGCCATTTTATACATGCGTAAAGAAGTGGCGGGCGGTATGCCAATGCATGTTGCGATGCGCGCTACACAAGTATTCCCTGACATGGTGACGCAGATGATTGCCATTGGTGAGGAGTCGGGCGCGGTTGATGAAATGCTTAGTAAAATTGCCACCATATATGAAGCTGAAGTAGATGATATGGTAGACGGTTTAACCAGCCTACTAGAACCAATGATCATGGCCGTACTTGGCGTGGTAATCGGCGGCTTGATTGTGGCTATGTACCTCCCTATATTCCAGATGGGTAACGTGGTATAACGTGGCTCAGCACCAAAAGAACGAAAATCAACAATTATAAGAACCACATACCATGGACGCGATAATTACGCTTAGTCAGCTTTACCCTGCTGTATTCTACTCCCTAGTCTTTTTTGTAAGTTTAATGGTTGGCAGTTTCTTGAACGTGGTGATTTACCGCTTGCCTATTATGATGGAACGCAGCTGGCAGCAAGAGTACCAAAGCTATTTTAGCGAGGGTGCGCCGACACCTCACGATAAAAACTCAACAGCGTCAGAGGAAGTATTTAATCTTGTAAAACCAGACAGCACATGCCCTAGCTGCGGCCACAAGATTCGCGCATGGGAAAATATTCCTGTTATTAGCTACCTATTCCTTAAAGGTAAATGCGCTAAATGCAAAGTTGGAATATCAGTTCGTTACCCGCTGGTTGAATTGTTTACTGCTTTAGCCTGTACGTTTGCGGCCTATCAATTTGGTGTCACATCGCAAGCACTATGGGCCGTATTGTTTACCTACATACTCGTTGCTCTGCTTTTTATTGATTTAGATAAGATGCTATTACCTGACCAGTTAACACTGCCTCTACTGTGGTTAGGGTTACTGTTGAGCACGCAACACATTTTTGTAAGCACCACCGACGCTATTATTGGCGCAGCGGCGGGTTATTTAAGTTTATGGTCTGTTTATTGGCTATTTAAACTTGCCACTGGCAAAGAAGGCATGGGCTATGGCGATTTCAAGCTGCTCGCCGCACTTGGCGCTTATACGGGCTGGCAAGGTTTGCCCATTATTATTTTGCTCTCTTCGTTTGTTGGTGCAATTGCAGGCATACTCATAATGGTGATTCAAAACAAAGGTAAGTCGTTGGCAATTCCTTTTGGTCCCTATCTCGCAGTGGCGGGTTGGCTGACACTGCTTTTTAAAGATGCCATTATTACCACCTATCTTGATTACGTACTTTAGTTAGAAGATACCGGCATTATGAATAAGCAGACCCCCTTTGTAGTAGGCCTTACTGGCGGGATAGGTAGCGGTAAATCTGCTGCCACTGATATTTTTGCGTCGTTAGGCATAGACATCGTGGATGCCGACGAGGTCGCAAGAGATGTGGTTGCCGTGGGCTCACAAGGGTTGCTTCAAATAGCTGAGCATTTTGGCGAGCATATTTTGCTTGAAGACGGTAGCCTTGATCGCGCCGCACTTCGAGAGAAGGTTTTTGCTAACCCAGATGAAAAAACCTGGCTGAACGGCCTTCTCCACCCGCTTATTCGTTCTCGCATGCAACAGCTAATCATGGAATCGACTTCCCCCTATTGCATCTTGTCTGTTCCACTATTGGTTGAAAACAAGCTTACTGAAATGTGTAACCACGTAGTAGTGGTTGACTGCCCTGAAGTGCTTCAGCTTGAACGCGCCTTAAAGCGAGATGGTAGCTCTGAAGCAACGATAAAAAGTATTATGGCGTCACAAGCAAGCCGTAAAGAACGGCTGAGCGCTGCAGACCATGTATTAGACAATAGCACCAGCCTAAACGCCCTCTCTTCGCAAGTTTCGACCTTGCATGAACACTTACTTTTGCTATCTAAAGCGTGAAGTTGATAGACGAAGTTAACGCAAAAACACATCCCTAATAACTAAATTCACCACCTAAACGCAAGGCGTTACAGCCTTACGGATTGATTTTTGAAACTTTTTTGACCAATTAACGTCAAAGTAAAGATTTGGCGAACAAGTATACTTGGCTTAAACGCTTTGATGCTTTAGGCTTGTTGCCTTTCACTGTTCAGCTAAATTTTTAGCGACATTTCTCTAAGTCTATGTGTTTTAAGGGGTTCCATGGGTCACGCTGTTTTCGAATTTCCACTAAAGGAAAAAGTACGTAACTATTTACGTGTTGAGCAGCTGCTTGGACAACTTAAAATTACGGCTAAATCAGAACATACTCATCTGCAGCTGGTGTTCTTTGAACAGCTTTTCGAACTACTTGATCTCATTGAAAGACTGGATCTTCGCTCCGATCTTACCAAAGACCTCGAAGCCCATGAAAAGAACTTGGTTTATTGGTCTAAGCACCCGAAAATTGACAGCACCGCCTTAGAGCAAGCACTAAAAACCGTGCTTACCCTAAAACAAAAGCTAAAAACAGACCGCCGTTTTGGTAGTGCTTTGAAAGAAGATAAACTGCTAAGCGCAATCAGGCAGCGCTTTGCCATTCCAGGTGGCGCGTGCAGCTTCGATTTGCCCAATCTTCATTTTTGGTTACAACAACCCCTTGAACAACGCCTCGCTGAAATAGCGCAATGGCTTGAAACGTTAGCCTTACTCGATGATGCTATTGCTGTTAGCCTGTCGTTCATTCGCGAACGAGGTCAATTTGTCAATGTGGTTGCTGACAACGGTTTTTATCAAGGCGCTGCAGAAGATAAAAACGAGTTAATTCGCGTTAAATGTAGCGTTGATGAAGGGTATTACCCTACGCTTAGCGGCAACAAATACCGTTACGCACTCCGCTTCATGCTATTTTCTCCTCAAGAGGGCCAATCTGGCGCAGTGGAAAGCAGTATTCAGTTTCGTTTAGCTGCCTGTTAAACTTAAGACCTGCTGACGTGTGATGTACCGCAAAGATCAAAAGATCAGCAGGCCAGAGTCTTTAATTTATTATTTCCCGTCTGCGGTAGTATAAGCAAATCGCAAACTTCGCCGTTTAGACGTATTTCACTGGAGTAAATAATGGAAGTGAAATGTCCTATTTGTGCCAAGCAGGTTGTTTGGGCACCAACAAGCGAATATCGCCCTTTTTGCAGTAAAAAATGCCAACTTATCGATTTAGGTGAATGGGCCGCTGAAGACAGAAAAATAGCCGGCAAGCCTGCAGAAGACGCAACGCCCAAGCATATCGATGTTGAAGAGATAGAGGCGATGCTAGCACAGCAAACAGATGACTTCTTTAAGCACTAATACGCGCTGTCTTTCCCCACAATTTGGCAAACACCAGTATTTAGGTAAATTCCACTAAGACGTATTCTCGTACAAAGCGCAGTGGTGTAGTATCGGCTTACTTGATCTCCAAGTCGTGGGTAGATGCGCAGACAGCGAACGAATTAATTCATCACAATATTAATCAATAGCTCGCTGCGCAGCCTTCCTCATCCTCAACCTATACAAAAAAGGAACATGAATGTTTAATTCTATCGCGCTTGTTGGTGGTACTCACGGTAACGAAACCAGTGGTATTCAGCTTATTCGAAACTGGCAACAGCTCGGCCTACCTTCGCGATTTAATGGACTTAATGTTTCATTGAATATTGCCAATGAAGCCGCCCTTGCTGCAAACGTACGATTTGTAGAAGAAGACTTAAACCGACAATTTACGCTTGAGCGTTTGTCGGGCGACAATCCAGCCAAAGAAGCCGTGTTGGCTAAATCGCTTAACAATACGTTTGGGCCTAAAGGTAATTCGAATACGGATTTGGTGATTGATATCCACAACACCACCAGTGAAATGGGTGCCACGCTTATCATTCTAGAAGCGGATGAATTTCATATTCAAATGGCCCGATACGTAAAGCAACAAATGCCAGAAGCCAACATTTTGGTAGAAGACGAAAAGCCCTACCTTGAACATGGTTACCTGTGCACCACTGGTAAGAAAGGTGTAATGATAGAAGTGGGTGGGCAGCCACAGGGCGTGTTAAGAGAAGATGTTTACCTCCTAACACAAACCATGGCTGAAGCAATATTGGATTTTTGTGCCGCGTATAATAAAGGGCAAATCAGTACTGACGCTTTGCCTGCCTGTGAAGCTTTTCGTTTAGGCGATAATGTGTCTTTTCCGTTAGATGCCAATGGAAAACGTACCGCCATGATCCATCATTCACTGCAAGATAACGATTTCAAACCTCTCATACCTGGGGCACCTGTATTTCGGACGTTTGACGGCAAAGATATCGTGTGGGAAAACGAAACTGAAACCTACCCGCACTTTATTAATGAAGCCGCTTATTTCAAACTGGATGTGGCATTTGCCACCGCTGAACGAATAACGCTTTAAGCGTAAGTTATCTTGTTATTTGACTTACCAGCAAAAGAATAACAAAAGCACAGTCAGAAAGGCTATTGGGCCCTGATGGGCCCTCAGCTAAAAGAGTTCTATTTTTGGCTCTCGCGCCTCTTCAAACTCATTTTTCTCTTCTGGTGAAGATTCATTGATGTCAAAGTGGATTTTACGCTGATCTTCCATAACGTATTTTTCAAACATTTCTTTCGTGCTTAAATTAAAAGACTCGTCAAAATGTTCGCGATTATTGATGTAAGACGAGAATTGTCCGAACAAGCTAACAATGGCATCTTGCTCTAACTTCACGTGTTCGGTGCGCTGGCGAATAATATCTTGGAATTGAATTTTGGCTATTGCACCACTCACTTTAGACGCCACTTCTGTCGCGCTTTGTGAAAAGCATGCCAGCATTTTGGGATTGAGTTCTTCTAATACCCGATAGTGGCTCGTAATGTTTTCTAACGATTCAGAAAACCCCGTTAATAGTTCGCACGTATCGTTAGCACGCGTTGAATTAAGCATTTTCTCTCCCTGATGATGCGCGGCATCAAGAGCGGACTTTATACCTGATTCTATTTTTTCAGCCGCATCTGACGACTGAGAAGACAGTATTCGCACTTGTTCTGCCACCACCGCAAAGCCTCTTCCGTATTCTCCTGCTCGAGCTGCCTCGATAGCAGCGTTTAGCGCTAGCAAGTTAGTTTGCGATGCAATATTTTTAACTAACTCCGTCAACTCTTTGAGGTTCTCGACTTCTCGCATTACGCCTTGAATCGCTTCAGTATCTGCAATCTGCTGCTCTCGCTGGGTACTTATCATGGCTTTAATACTCGATAAGCGCTTTGCAGCCAGCTCAAACTCATCGGCGCTTTTTTCTTTGCAGCTAAGCGCGTTCTTCTGCCCTAACTCAACGTTATCTATACTGTCTTGAATGCTACTTTCAATTTCGTACAGCGCCTTCATCAATTCCATCGATGCATCTTCTGTGATAGCGCTTATGCCGTCCATTTGGCCTTTGAGGATGGCTACATATTCACTGACTTGAGCATGTGTTTCGTTGAGTTGATCAGAGGTTTCTTGTAAGTAACTCTCCTGTTTATTAAGACTGGCTTTGAATACGCTTGTTTGCCTATGCGAATACCATGTAATAAAACTCAAGAAACCCAGTATTGTGGCAACGGTACCTGCTTGCCCATTTAATAGCTGTGGCGATATATTCAACGAAATTGCCATGCTCAATATAGACACACCAACCAAACCGCTCCAAAGTAAAAGTGAGTCCTGAACTTTGTTCGTCTTATCCTTAAGCACTTTAAACTTCTCAGCGAGTACCAACTCATAATACTGCTTTGTTTTTTCAAGTACTTTCATAATCTAACCTTATGCAGTTGGCACCAACTGCTTTACTACACCTAATAACTGCTCTGGCTCAACAGGCTTAACAAGCCAACCTGTCGCGCCCGCCGCTTTCGCTTCTTCGCGACGACTCTGTTGAGATTCAGTGGTTAACATCAACATAGGGGTGAACCTGAACTTAGACTGCTGTTTCAACGTTTTAATAAGCTCTATGCCGTTCATACCTGGCATGTTTAAGTCTGTGATAATTAGTTTAGGACTGATTGATTCAAGGGCTGTCATAGCCGCTTCCGCACTCTCTGATTTTGTGACCGTATAGCCCGCTCGTTTTAATAACATTTCCATGCTCATTAACATGGTGGCCGAGTCATCTACTAAGTGTATTGCGCTCATTGCATTACCTCTCGTGTTAGCCAATTAATTGTTTACATAATTCAGTATAGTCATGTGCGCCACGACTGTTAGGAGCATAGGCAAATACAGGCTTATTCTCTGCAAATGCCTCGGCGAGTTTGATGCTCTTTCTAATGGGATTAAGCACTTTGCTTCGTCCATAGCGCCCGTACCAGTTACTTAACTCCTGTCTGTGCAATTTTAGATTTTGTTCTACCATGACGGGTAAAATAGTGAGTTTGGTTGCTCTAAACTTTCGCTCTGCCATTGCATTTCTGCAGGCATTGAGCAGTTTCTGAACACCGTCACTTGCCAGTGGAAGGGGTGTTGCTGGAATAATAATGTCGGTCGCTGCCGATAGCGCAGCCATAAGCTGCGGGCTCAATGTTGGCGGTGTATCAATAAGAACAATATCGAAATGTTTCGTTACCGCTTCCGAGTCGCACCAGTTACGCAATACATCTAGCGTGATTTCTTCATTTGTATTCGCATTACAAGTATCAACATCGGTGGCATATATGTTGTCAGCGCACTTCACAATAGAGGTAAAGAAGGTGTTGAGAGGCAGTTCAGTTATATCACTTTGTTGAACGCATCCTAGTGCTTTTAAGCCATG
This sequence comes from Alteromonas sp. Cnat3-28, assembly GCF_022348265.1. Classification (NCBI taxonomy): domain Bacteria; kingdom Pseudomonadati; phylum Pseudomonadota; class Gammaproteobacteria; order Alteromonadales; family Alteromonadaceae; genus Alteromonas; species Alteromonas sp. Cnat3-28. The sequence continues at coordinate 188,943 of NZ_JAKREY010000006.1, read as the reverse complement.
CATAACATGGCCTTGATTATCAAGATCCAACACAATGACCCGTTTATTCGCTTGTGCGAAGCCATAAGCAAGATTTACCACCGTGGTGGTTTTCGCCGTACCGCCTTTGCGATTAGCTACCGTGATCACTCTCATTCGAACCACACTTTACTCTGCTTGTTTTGGATCATTTCAGTCAGCCAATATAGTGCATCAGCTTCAGGCCACACGCTCACTTTTGGCTTTTTCGCTAGCAATACCTGATACACAGCGGTATGTGCGCTACCTAAGGCTTTTAAATTAACTTGTCGGGAAGTCTCTTCATTCAACCAAGCAAAGAGCGCTTCAGCTTCTTCTATTTCACAGTGCCCGGTCATGACCGCGACTTTCTTTTTGTAAGTTATAGGCATTTTGCTAATACCTCTTGAACGTTGATAATCAATAACACACGCCCGTCGCCAAGCAGCGCCGTTCCCGAAAAGTGAGCGTACCCGGCCAACACGCCTTCAAGCGGTTTTTGAATGACGTCAATCCCTTCGTGAAACTTATCAATGATTAATCCAAACTCTCCCTGAGGCGTTGATACCACAAGAATTGAATGTTCTTCCCTTTCTTCGGCTGCTTCGAACCCTAACGCTTCACGCAAGTCACAAAGAGGTATGAGCTTTTCGCGGATAACCAGTACGTGTTCGTTGCGAATACGCTGGATATCGGCAGTGGGCACTTTGACAGTCTCAACGACGGCATCCATTCCAACGCCAAACATTTGGTCGTTCACTTCGAACATCATTACTCGGTTCACTGACATGGTTTGGGGCAGCAAGAGTTTGAAAGTACTTCCTACTCCCACTTCGCTTTGCATTTCGATCGTGCCGCCAGCCTGGCTAACCATTGTTTTTACCGCATCCATTCCAACGCCGCGCCCAGATAAGTCTGACACTTGCTCAGACGTTGAAAAACCAGCGGCAAAGATTAACTGTAGCGCTTCATTATCATCCAAGTTTTCAAGCTGCGTTTCGCTGATAACCCCTTTTTGAAATGCCAAAAGCTTTATTTTTTGAGGGTCAATGCCTTTACCATCATCGCGAATCTCTATGATTACGCTATCATCAAGCGGCGTTGCGATGAGGTCGATGCGACCTACTTCAGGTTTTCCTGCTGCAAGCCGCTCTGCAGGAGACTCTATGCCGTGATCTATGCTATTTCTTAGCAAGTGAATAAGCGGTTCAGATAAGGACTCAATTAAATTTTTGTCAAACTCGGTATCTTCCCCCTGCATACACAAATCGATTTTTTTATCGAGCTTTCTGGCTAAATCCCGCACTAAGCGAGGGTAGCGTTGAAATACGTGGGAAACAGGTACCATACGAATCTGAAGCACTGCACTTTGGAGCGATTCTGTTAATCGGTTAACAATGGAAAAATGGGCTTTGATTTGCTTACTGAGCTTTCTACTGCCTCCCTCTTCTTCTGCCTGCTTTGCAAGATAAGGCAGAGAATTTTTGGCAACGGTTAGCTCGCCAACAATGTCCATTAAGTAATCTATTTTTGACTGGTCGACCTTGAGCATTTTCACCGCTTGGCGTTCAGCTTTTACAGGAGCAGCTGTGTCTTCTGTCGTTTCTAGTGCGTTAGCTGGCTGTGTAGCCTCAGCTGTCACGTTATTCGACGTTTGTTGCGCTTGCTCGTCATTTACTTGCGCTTGAATTGTTTCCTCATCTAACGCGTTACTAATGGCAACCGCCAGCGCGTCCTCATTTTCAAACTCAGCGCCCAGAATATTACCCACCAGCCCTGCGATAGAAGGAAACATGAACTCAGATTTATAGTTATCCGAATTTAGTAGCGTGAGCTGTTGTGTCAGCATTGCTCGTTCATGCAACGCTAAGTTTTTTGGCTTAGGCGCTTCTCTCTTCGAGTCGCCTGATTCGCTTGCCGAACTATTACTGACTTCAGGAGACGCATTCGTACTGGTGTCTTTACCTGAGCATCCATCCTCTCGAATCTCGTTATTAAGAAAACTCAAATCGTCGATTGAAGATAGCAGGCTCAGCACAGCCCTATTAGCGCTATCATCTTCGCTGTCGTCAAAGTTCAGTGAGGCAAGCAGTAGTCCAGCGCTAGCATGCACTTGGTCTATGTCTGTGTCATTCAGGGCACTGTTTAAGGTTTCGTCGTCGATAGTCTCGACGCACTTTTGAATTTTACCGGTGCATGCAGCTTTTAAGGCTTGAGTGGAAAAACTAACGCAAGAGTACTGCCCCTCGTAATACGCCATATGCTGTTTAATTTCATCTTCGCCGGCAACGCCAAGCGCTTTGATTGAAGTGAAACAGTTATAGATATCTGCATCTTCGCCTAATTCGGGCATTTCAATATCAAACGCCTTTATTCCAGGTAAGGCTACGGTGACATTTATTGGGTCTTCTCCGCGAAAGAAGCAGCCTTCGTCGGGCGTGTACTGAATGAAATAGCAGTCTGGGCCAGTCGCTTTACAAAGTAGGTCTAAGTCGGCGTTTCTACCAAAATTGGCGATCAGTGCTATGTGCTCTTCGCTTAGCGTTTGCGGGTCGGCTATTGGGCTTTCGTTGTTAACGGTGGCGCTGCTTTCATCGACTTCACTCGATGCTGTCGGGTCGATAAAGTGTCTTAATTGAGCACTAAGCTGTGTCGATATTGGTTTCCATTGCTCTACATTCTGAGAACCTACTTCGAGCTCGTCGAACCATATTGAAATTTGGTCTAAGGCTTCAAGCAACAAATCGCCTATATCATCGCTGTAAGTGACCTCGTTAGACCTTACACTATCAAGCAAATCTTCTGCTGCGTGAGCCAAGCGAGTCAAAGGTTTAATATCAAATAAATCAGAAGAACCTTTAATGGTGTGCAGGTCGCGAAAAATTTTGTCCACACGCTCAGAAGCTGGGCCCGACGACTGAATTTCTAAAAGCTCTTGGCTCGCCGACTCTAAATTCTCCCGGGACTCGCCAATAAACACATCAAGTAATTCACTCATTGGCTTCCCCCCCAATCACTGCACTTACTACTGACTTCAACGTGTCTGCATCCACAGGCTTCGTCATGTAATAGTTTGCTCCACATTGATAGGCTCGCTCGGCATCTTGATTAGCCGACTCGGTACTTATCATGATAATGGGGACCGCACGTAGTGCCTTATTGAGCCGTATTTCCTTACATAGCCTATAACCGTCCATCTTTGGCATGTTCACATCAACAAGGAACAAATCCACATTTGTACCTATAGCTTTCTCAAGCGCTTCTACACCATTCTCCGCCTCTTCGATAATTCTGTCTGGCGAAGTCACCAGCATTTTGTGGAACATTCTTACCGTAGAGGCATCATCAACAATCATTACTGTTTTCATGTTATGCCCCTCCTGTAAGTGGCTTCTGGTAAGCAATCACATCACCGAATTTGCGTACTTTAAACATAGACGAAATACGGCTCATAGATTCGCTGTGCCCTAAAAAAATGTATCCACCTGGTTTCATCGCATCAAAGAGTACCTGCGCCGCCTTCTTACGCGATTCATCATCAAAATAAATGAGCAAGTTTCGGCAAAAAATGAGGTCAAAATGCCTAAACTGCTTCATATTATTTGCGGATAAAATATTCGCGAGCGTAAAGGATACGGACTCACGTATGTCATCACTAAGCTGGAATTGCCCATTGATTTCTTTGAAATACTTCTTCACCAGCGGGAGCGGAATGTTCTGAACAGAGCGCTTGGAATAAAGCCCTTTTTTTGCTGATGCCAGCACGTTGCTGTCAATATCAGAAGAGATGAGCTCTACATCTCTGTGCGCCAACCCTTTCCAATACTCGATAAGATATATCGCTATTGAGTATGGCTCTTCGCCCGTACTTGAGGGTACTGACCAAATGCGCAAATCTTCTCCGGCAGGACGATAACCGTCTAACTCATCCATTATTTCTCTTGTCATCGCTTCAAATTGATATTCTTCGCGAAAGAAATACGTTTCATTGACAGTCATTGAATTCACGAGGTTTTGAAATTCTTCACCTGACGCTTGGAATCGCATGTAAGTGAAGTAACCTTTAAAGCTCGTATGACCTGTAGCCTTCATGCGTTCATGAAGACGTTTGTCTACAAAATAGCGCTTCGAGTCTTCGAAATGGATCCCGGTTTTTCGGTAAAACATAGAGCGAAACCGTTCGAAATCGGCAGCACCTATTTTGTCTAGTGCTACACTATTCATCGGCGTTTCTCACTTGATTACGAATTAGTGAAATAACAAACTGAATGTAGTTATGATTCGGAAATCGGCTTTCAACAGTTTGCAAAATATCCAAAGTAGACACATCAGCAATTTCAGCCAGTTTGTCCAGTGCAGTACCCACAACGTTTTCATTGTCGTCATTTAGAGCGAATTGGTGCAGCCAGTTCACAGCATCTATGTGAGCAACCGCACCTATAATGTCTACGCAGAAAATACGGGTGTCAGGGTCCTCGTCGTGCATGAGTAAATTGACATTCGCAGCAAAAATATCAGGGTTTTGCTGCATAAGCTCAATAGCCCCATTTCGCAATTGCACGTGTTCGCTTTTAAGCATGGTAATAACCTGCGAGGCATGACTTTGAGTCATATCATGCTCGAGCGCGCTAAATAAGGCCTCGATCACTGTTGGGTCATCTTCTTGTGGCAATCGATATATAAAGGCGTCGTGCGCATCTTTTTGGCCACTCAAATCTCTTACTGCCCACCGGCGCACATCACTGTCGCTCGAGTTTAGGTCGCTAATGAGTTGCTCTTTCGTTCGAGGGTGTTCGCGCTTTTCCTCAAAGTCATCGGAAACATCGGCAATAGGTTCTACTTTCTTCTTGAGACCCATAATTACTTCTCCTCTTAACGACAAAGCGCGTTCAATTTAGATGCGACTTTGGGACTATCTAGTACGAAGCTGGCGCAACCCGCTTCAATAAGCTCTTTTGGCATACCGAAGACAACTGAGGTCGCCTCACTCTCTGCGATCGTTGTCGCACCTTCTTTAAACGCTTTGCTCATAGCGGCAACACCATCACACCCCATTCCGGTCAGCTGTACGCACAGCATAGAAAGTGGCTTGTAGCAGTTAAGTGCGCTGTCTACCATACGATCCACACTTGGATGCCACAGAAAACTTGGGCTTGATGGCACAGGGCGCGCTGAGACTTCACCGCCGATTTTTGAGAAGGCAAGATCAGCATCCCCTTTTGCAAGATAAACATTGCCAGCCTTTATGGGCATCTTCGCATTCACCTCAACCACGTTGAGCGGACTGATTCCGTCCAAGCGCTTAGCCAGCGCACTGGTGAAAGAGGCTGGCATGTGCTGTGAAATAACGATAGGAATCGGAAATGCGGGGCTTAAGTTAGCTACCAGGTGTTCAAGCTTTTTGGGACCACCAGTGGAAACGCCTACCAGAACGACTTCAAAGGGTACGCTCGTTTTGTGGCGAACAACTTTTTGTGTCACGACTGGGGGCGGTTTAATTGTAGGACGCTGTGGTTTGCCAGTTTTGGCTAGGGCGTGAATTTTGTTTATTAAAGGCGCCTCTAAATCTGAAATATCCCGCGAAACAGTGCCCCCTGTTTTTAACACAAAGTCACTTGCGCCAAGCGCGAGTGCCTCTAGGGTAATGGTGGCTCCCTTTTGCGTAAGCGAAGACACCATGATAATAGGACAAGGATAAAGTTTCTTGAGCATCGCCAGACACGTCATGCCATCCATTACCGGCATATTAATGTCCAGTGTTATACAGTCTGGCTCGAACTCTACAGCTTTAGTTAGCGCTTCTTCGCCGTTACGTGCTACTTGAACAATAAAGCCCTCTTTCTCGAAGAGTTGCGTGAACAGCTTTCGCATTAACGCGGAATCGTCGACGATAAGTACTTTTACTGTCATAAATAACCTCGAATATTAGCTAGCATTGCTCTTGAGCTTTAGATACCGCATTGTCATCGAGCAAGACTTTGGGCTCGATAATTTGAATAATGCGTTTTTCATCATTCAGCTTAATCAGGCGGTTTAAGAACTCAGATTGCATCTCAGAAAGAGAAGGCGCTTCTTCAATAGTCTGTCTAACGACGGTCTTCACTTCGGCAACACCATCAACGATGAACCCGGTACGCTGTTTATCTTTAGTAAGAACAACGATGCGCTGACGCTCTGACGTTTCGCTGCACGGCATACCTAAGCGGCTGCGCAAGTCGATAACCGGCAACACCGTACCGCGAAGGTTAACAATGCCTTTCAGGTAATCTGGCGTACTCGGCACACTTTCAAGCTTTTCAGGTACTCGAGTAATCTCTTGCGTATCGTCAATGCTTACACCGTATTCTTGCCCATTAATCCAAAAGATGACGTATTGCTCGCAGTCATCTTCATCAATTGCTAAATCGTTGCCATCATTCATTTGAGACTCCTGCTGAATATCGGCATCAAGACTGGTTAAAGCGCTCATCAGCGCACGGCTGTAGATGTTAGAAAGGTTGATAATAGACACCAGACGTTTGCCGCCATCGCTGCGGTAGACCGCTTCAAGCAGCCCCGATTCCGCGCCGTCATTACATACCGAAGGAACAGATTCCAGTTCAGCTTCAGAAATAGACACCACATTACTGACTTTGGCTACCACAAAGCCAACGCTACCAAACTCACTGTTTTGTGTTACTACAATGCGCGATGCTTCGTTAATTTCAGTGCGCATCATGCCAATGGAGTTCGACAAGTCGACAATGGGAATGATGCGGCCGCGCAGATTGACCAGCCCCAAAACAGAAGGTGCACTATCCGGAAGTTGCGATATCTCTGCGGGAACACGCACAATTTCTTCTACATCTTGAAGGTGAAATGCGAACTCTTGTTCCTCTAGTGAGAAGCACACTAACTGCTGTAAATTTTCGTCCTCTTGAGAATCTTCAGGCGCATCGTTATCAATATGCTGCATTCCCGACAGCTGCATAGTATTGCCATCTTGCTTGATGACTGCCTGTGCTTTTGCAAGCGCAGAAACATCAAGGATTTGCTCTACAGGCTGGTCGCTTTGTTTAATGATGCCCTGCATATAGTCGTAGGCGATAGAATCCGTCATTGAGGTTTTATCGATAACAGCATCGCTGCTAACACTGTAGACGCGCAGTACTCTGTCTACCAGAAATCCTACGCTACCAAGCTCAGACTCCACTACAACTACGCGGGTAACGTCACTCTCTTGTGACTTCGCTCCAAGTAAGATTGTGCTTAAGTCATACACGGGCAATACGTTCCCACGTAAGTTTGCTAAGCCAATCATTTGTGCGGGACCAAGGGGGACAGACACCATAGTCGGTACGCGAATGATTTCGCCCACCGCAAGCATAGGAAAAGTGAAACGCTCCTCGTTGACCATGAAGGACACGAACTGTTGTTCACCACCTGACATTGGCTCAGTTTCGTTTGCGGTCTCGTTGTTCGTATTTTCGTTACTCATGAGGCAAGCTCCTCTATTAGACACAAGCGCTATGGATTAGCCGTTTTGCATTTCGTCAGCCACTGAAGCAATTTCTTCAATGGACTTGGCCAACACTTCCATGCCTTTACTTTGCTGGTCTGCTGCGTTAAGTGCCTGCTGACAGTTACTGCTCGCTTGCTCATTTGCCGTCGCAATTTGCTCTAGTCCCCGCTGGGCCTGTGTAACACCCGCGGCAATTTCTTCACCCCGCTCTTTCATTGCCTGGTTATATTGCACAACTTCGTCGATATCAGTCGCAATTTGCTCGACATCTTGCGTCGTTTGCTTCGCTTTCATGACCTCTCTAGATGCACTTTCAGCAACATTAGTTAAGTCTGTTTTTACGCTCATTGTCTGGTCTTGAATGGCTTTGATGAGGTCTTTTATCTGCTCTACATTTTCAGCAGCTTCATCTGCTAGGCTTTGAATATCTGCAGACACGACCGCAAAACCTTTGCCATACTCACCTGCTCGCGCCGCTTCTACTGCGCCGTTGACTGCCAACATGCTGGTTTTCACTGATACCGTGGTAATAGTGTCGATAACCTTGTCTATTTGGCGCGTCATGACTTCCATCTCACTAATAGCACTCACATTTTCTTTGCTAGTTTCAAGCGCCAGATTTATGCCGCTAACCATTCCCTCAATCAGCGCACGGTTTTCTTTAAGTAATCCAGTAATAGCATTGCCTTTCTCTAACGCTACATCACACTGCGCTGAGGCTTTATCAACACCTTCTCTTAACAGGTCGATATTTCCCACGGCTTGGTCGACAGAGCTTGCTGCCTGCTGCGAACCGTTATTCACTTGAGTCAATGCCGTCATGATTTCACTGGATGAGCGATTGATTTCTTCAAGGGTTGCTGACAACTCTTCAGCTGACGATGCCACCTCTTCTGCGCTCTTGTTAATGTCTGTGCTGTTTTTCAGCTCTTCGGTGATTATTTCTAGTGACTGTGCAGCCTGTTCAGCTTGAGACAAAGCCACGCTCTGCTCAGAGACATTAGATGACACTTCCTGGGCAGCGGTTGACTGCTCGTCGGCCGCGCACGAGATTGCTTCTGAACCAGTTTGAATTTCTTTAGCCGCTGCATCCATCGATTTGACTTGTGCCTGTAGTTCACCCGCACCGTCAGCAATGCTCTGCATGTCTGATTTTATGGTGATAAGTTGCTCGGTAACCGCTTGACCTTTGGTCACTTCCTCAAGCGCCGCTTGCGATGATGATTTAACGGCATCAGAGACACTGTTAGATTGCTGTTGAATACGCTCTATCTGCTTAGCTATATCTGCAGCACTTTTGTCTGACACTTCTGCGAGCGCGCGAACCGTATCGGCGACTACAGCAAATCCCTTTCCGTGCTTACCAGCCCGTCCCGCTTCAATAGCAGCGTTAAGCGCTAGCAAGTTCGTCTGATCGGCAATGCGGGTCACTTGTTTGACAGCTTCGCCGATGTTTGATGCTTGTTGCTCTAACTCGCTCATCATTACTACAGAGCGTGATTGATGCTCAGATGCGGTTTTAACGCTGGTCATCATGGTGCTTAAATCACCGACAACGCGTTCAAGATAGGTTTGAAGCTCGTTGGTTTTGTCCATTGTCGAGCCTGCCAGTTCAAGCTGTGCAACAAGACCACCTGAAATCTGTGTGATAGCCGCTAAGCTTTCTTGGCTGGCACTGCTTGATTCTTCAGCGCCCGCCGCTATTTCGTTAACTGCAGTGGATAACTGATCGGTTGCGCTTGAGGCCTGATTTATACCACTTGCTAATTCAGTCGTGGCGGAAGCAACGCGCTCTGCGGCTTGCTGCTGCCTCGCGAGTGTTCTTGCTTTGCGGCGCTCCTCTTCCGCTTCTTTACGCATCTTTGCATCAACTCGCACTGCTGGTGCGACTGTTTGTTCGGTAGATTTTTTGAGCGCCATAAGTAACCTCGATATGTGAATGGCTGTAAAAACACTATTCAAATATCGTTGAGAACCGGGCGCATTAATGTATTAAACGAAATACGTTTGTATGAAGAGAGGCACGTTGTTTCCGTAGAAACATAATTCAACGGCAAAATGGCGCAAATGTCATAAATGACACTTTTTTTACATATCAATATAAAATCAAAAACTTATATACGTGTGTTCTAGAAAGATGATGCTAGCGACTTTGTCAAAGTACAATAGTCTAATGCGCTTCTGAGGATTGAGATTAATTTTTAAAAAAATTACCGAGGAATTAGCAACTTATACTTAGGTATAAGAAAAAAGCGGCTGAACGCCGCTTCACTTTGTACGGTGGATAACGCAGAACTATTGTAAAGCGTTAATTATGGGAACGTTTGCTTCAGGAAAGTCAGAGGCGTTTAGTGACGTTACCTTGACCCACCGCGACTGTTGGCCTTCTCTGCCGTGCGGCTCGCCGGTAAAATCACACACGCGATGAACATCTAGTTTAACTTGCTTGTCGCCGTAATCATGGGTGATCACAATCACAGGCTCGCTGCGGTTCACAATAATCCCAACTTCTTCAGCAAGCTCTCGCTTCAGCGCCTGTAGAACGGCCTCACCGTCTTCTACTTTGCCGCCGGGAAATTCCCATTTTCCGCCCTGATGAACATTGTCAGGGCGAAGAGTAATGAATATTTCATCGCCGCGGGCGATAACGCCCACAGCAACATGTACTACTTTCATTACTTAAGCTTGCCGTGACACTGCTTATACTTTTTACCAGAGCCACAAGGACATGGGTCATTACGGCCCACTTTCGCACCTTCGCGAACTTGCGTACGTACTTTGTCACTTGCCTCTTCTGGCGTTGCGTTCGCTTCTTCGTGCTCGAAGTTCTTAGGCACATCGTCAGCTTGACGACGTTGTTCTTCTACTTTTTGCACGTCTTCTTCAGCTTGTACTTTTACACGCGCAAGAATAGTGATCACTTCAACTTTAAGCGCTTCTAACATTTGTGAGAACAAAGCAAACGACTCACGCTTGTATTCTTGCTTAGGATTTTTCTGCGCATAGCCGCGTAAATGAATACCTTGGCGCAGGTGATCCATTGCCGCCAAATGCTCTTTCCAATGGCTGTCTAGGTTTTGAAGCATTACCGCTTTTTCAAACTGGCGCAGTACCTGCTCGCCCACTACCGCTTCTTTCTGCTTATAAGCATCAACGACTTCGCCAAGAATGCGCTCGCGAAGCTTCTCTTCGTAAAGTTTGTCGTCATTTTCAAGCCAGGTCTTGATTGGCAAGTCTACGGCGAAATCGGCACGCATGCGCTCTTCAAGTCCGCTTACATCCCACATTTCTTCTAGAGACTGTGGCGGAATGTACTCATCGACAACACTTGAAATAACGTCTTCACGAATAGCCGCGATAGTCTCGCTAATATCGCCTTCATCAAGAAGCTCATTGCGCTGCTCGTAGATGACTTTACGCTGGTCGTTGGCCACATCATCGTATTCAAGCAACTGCTTACGAATGTCGAAGTTACGACCTTCTACTTTGCGCTGTGCATTCTCGATGGCGCGAGTTACCCACGGATGCTCAATGGCTTCACCGCGCTCCATACCTAAACGCTTCATCATGTTGCCCATTTTTTCAGAGGCAAAGATACGCATAAGTGCATCGTCTAATGACAGGTAGAAACGGCTTGAACCGGGGTCACCCTGACGGCCTGAACGACCGCGAAGCTGGTTATCAATACGGCGAGACTCGTGACGCTCTGTACCAATAATGTGTAAACCACCTGAGGCAAGCACAGCGTCATGGCTTTCTTTCCATTCGGCTTTGATCTTCTCGATTTGCGCTTCAGTTGGATTTTCAATCTTTTCTACTTCTGCCTGCCAGTTACCACCTAACACGATATCGGTACCACGACCTGCCATGTTAGTCGCAATCGTAACCGCGCCTGGCTTACCAGCCTGAGCGACGATATCTGCTTCGTGTTCGTGGAACTTGGCGTTTAGTACCTTGTGAGGAATCTTCGATTTCTTAAGAATGCGAGAGATGAGCTCTGAGTTCTCGATAGAAACCGTACCTACAAGGGTAGGCTGACCGCGTTTTACGCAATCTTTAATATCTTCAACAATGGCTTCGTACTTTTCTTCTGCCGTTAGGTAGATGAGGTCAGCCATGTCTTTACGCTGCATAGGACGGTTAGTTGGGATAACTACCGTTTCCAGGCCGTAAATATGGTTAAATTCGAAGGCTTCTGTATCTGCTGTACCTGTCATACCCGCAAGCTTGTTATACAAGCGGAAATAATTCTGGAAGGTAATTGACGCAAGGGTTTGGTTTTCGTTTTGAATACGAACCCCTTCTTTCGCTTCTACAGCTTGGTGCAGACCTTCAGACCAGCGACGGCCTTCCATCGTACGGCCGGTGTGCTCGTCAACAATAACGATTTGGTCTTCTTTAACGATGTAGTCTACGTCTTTAGCAAACAACTTGTGTGCACGAAGCGCAGCGTTAATATGGTGAAGCAGTGAAATATTACCTGCAGCAAACAGCGACTCGCCTTCAGGCAGCATGCCCTCTTGTTGAAGAATTTCCTCAACGTGAATTTGACCGCGCTCGGTAAGATGAATTTGTTTTGCCTTAAGGTCAATCGTGTAGTCACCATCGCCCTCTTGGCCTTCTTCATCCTCTTTTTCTTGCTGAACAAGTTTAGGAATAATGGTGTTGATGCGGCGATACAGCTCTGAGCTATCTTCGGCCTGACCAGAAATAATAAGTGGTGTACGGGCTTCGTCGATAAGAATTGAGTCAACCTCATCCACTACCGCATAGTTAAGCGGGCGCTGTACGCGGTCTTGTGGGCTAAATGCCATATTGTCACGAAGGTAGTCAAAACCAAATTCGTTGTTCGTACCATAGGTTACGTCTGCTTGGTAAGCTTCACGCTTTTGCTGCGGCGACATACCAGGCACGTTACAGCCCACACGCATACCTAGGTAAGTAAATAACTGGTTACTCCACTCAGCATCACGACGAGCAAGGTAATCATTCACAGTAACAACGTGAACCCCTTTGCCAGACAAAGCATTAAGGTAAGTTGGCAAGGTAGCAGTTAGCGTCTTACCTTCACCCGTGCGCATTTCTGAAATTTTACCTTGGTGAAGTACTTGACCACCTAGCATCTGAACGTCGAAGTGACGCATGCCGTATACGCGTTTACTTGCTTCACGCACAGTAGCGAAGGCTTCTACAAGAATATCGTCAAGGGTTTCACCCTTTTCAATACGCGCTTTAAATTCGTCTGTCTTAGCCTTTAGCGCCTCATCGGAAAGCTTTTCAAATTCTGCTTCCAGTGCATTGATGGCATCTACGTTTTTGCGTAATTTTTTTAATAGTCGGTCGTTTCTACTACCGAATACTTTTCGAAGGATGCTTGAAAACATTAGCTTTATTATTCCACTACTTGTCGAGGCGCCGCACAATGTGCACAGCTAAATTAAACGTATAAAACACAACGGTAACCACGTTGTGTTTTGCGATGTTCTAAAATTATGCTTCTTCGTTTTAGATGACTTTTAATTAATAAAGGCACCGTCTACGAGAATTACCTGGCTGCTACCTATGCTACTTTTTGTAGACAAAAGGCAGAGGATCGACTTGTTTTCCGTTTCTTATTACTTCGTAGTGAACATGAACGCCCGTTGAGCGCCCCGTATTGCCCATTTTAGCGATAGGTTCCCCTTTGGTTACCACGTCGCCTATTGAGACAGTAAGGGTGTCGTTATGCCCATAGCGGGTAACAAAACCATCACCGTGATCAATTTCTACAAGTTGGCCATAGCCGTAGCGATCACCAGCCCAGGTCACAATACCTGCGGCAGTTGCCACTACGTTTTCCCCTGCCTTACCAGCGAAATCTAGCCCTTTGTGCATAGTTGGTTCGCCAGTAAACGGGTCGGCCCGCATACCATAATAAGAAGACAACCACCCTGACTCTATCGGACGACCAGATAATTGGCTCTGTTCGTGGATATGGTGACCCCTGACCAAACTTTCAAGCATAGACAACTGTTGAGACTTCAAATCGAGTGATTGCTCTAGTTTGGCTATTTCGTGAAGGATGGGATCGTCTTGAAGGTTATCCGGTATCGATACCGGTACGAAAGCGTCCAGGTCAGCCGCTGACATACCTAATTCTGTTGCGATTTGCTTACCTTTCTCGTCCAGCAATGTAGCCTGCGCAGATAACTCTGCGACGTGAGAAAGCAAAGCTTGTAATTTGACCGTTGTTTGCTGTTTTAACGCTTCAACGTCTTTTTGTCGTTCGTTGACTTCAGTCTGCGCCAAACGAACTCGTGCAATATCTTCTGATACCGATTCTGTTGAACGGCTCGACACTAGCATAAAAATAGACGAGAGCACGGTTGCGCTCACAAGCGTACGGACACTAATACTGTGCCTATAGCGTTTATTTTTACCAGCGAGTGTAATTGTTAGTTTCATACCACGAAGAAAATTGCTGTTTCACGCCACTCTTTTCATACCACTTCATACCACGATGAATGTGTTTTTAGCCAAAGGCGACAACCTTCGACCTATCGTTTTTATGTCACATGGGTGAAATTTATATTAATTATTCGGCTACTGTATCATTTATTTCAGTAATTGCCATACGAAAAAAAGCCGCCCGTAAGGCGGCTTTTTAAAATTCTTACGCTAATGCGGGCTGAGCATAACGAATTGGTGCTGTTTCCTGCGAGTCGTAGGTTACGAACTCCCAACACTCTTTTTGCGCAAGTACTGCATTTAATAGCTTGTTATTCAGACCATGGCCTGTTTTGTACGCACGCAATTCACCAATTAGACTATGGCCACCAAGATATAAGTCACCGATAGCATCCAAAATCTTATGCTTTAAGAACTCATCGTCGTAGCGCAACCCTTCAGGGTTGAGTACGCGGAATTCGTCCAACGCCACTGCGTTTTCCATGCTGCCACCCAACGCTAGGTTGTTAGCATTCATGTACTCTAAGTCGCGCATAAAACCAAAAGTTCGTGCACGGCTAACTTCGCTTACATATGAACATGAATCAAAATCCATCACCATATGCTGACGAGTTTGACTGATCACAGGATGATCAAAGTCAATTTGGAAATCGACGCGGAAACCGTCATAAGGCACTAATTCGGCCCACTTATCGCCATCTTCTACACGAACTGGCTTTTTAATACGAATAAATTGCTTAGGCGCGTTTAGCTCTTCGATACCGGCAGATTGAAGCAAGAATACGAACGGGCTAGCACTTCCGTCCATAATTGGCAGCTCGTTACTGTCTACTTCAACAATAATATTGTCGATACCTAAACCTGCAAGCGCAGACGCTAAGTGTTCTACCGTTTGGATAGTCACACCGTCTTCGTTATTTAGGCACGTACACAGCATGGTATTACCTACCGCGTTCGCACGCGAAGGTATGTCAACATGTGGTTCAAGGTCAACACGCCTAAACACGATACCCGTGTTTGCTGGCGCAGGTCGGAGAGTCATTGTGACCTTTTCCCCTTTATGAAGCCCAATTCCGGTCTCTTGTACCGATTGCTTGATTGTACGTTGTCTAATCATCTGCTTAAGCTTTTACCTATTAAAAAAAGCGGGCGCGAATTATAGTGAGTTATTACTCACATGTCAAAAAACACCCGTTCTGACGGATTTAACTCTGTCAGATTACGTATTTAATCAACCTATCCACGCGAAATTTTTCACGTTGTATAAATACACCTTACTAGGTGAGACATCACAAACGCGAAATAATTCCCTTCCGTTTCAGGCAGCTAAATTAGTCTGCCTGCTTACGAAGAAATGCAGGAATATCTAGATATTCCAAATCATTTTCTGGCTGTGCACTGTCGTCGGCCTTCAGCGCCTGATTGCCCTCTGTACCGCCTACTGCAGAACGTGGTTCACTTGATTGCGTGTTACCGTATTCTTTTGCAGGCTGTGTTAGACGAGAGCCTTCAGAGCTTACTAGCGAAATGTCAGGCTTGCGCTCTGCGCCAATACCGGTTGCAACAACCGTTACGCGAAGCTCGTCTGTCATTTCCATATCGATCACTGTACCCACAACCACTGTGGCGTTCTCTGAGGCAAACGCTTTAACGGCGTTACCAACAGTCTCAAACTCGTCGATGGCGAAATCTGGACCCGCAGTGATATTCACAAGAATACCGCGCGCGCCTGACAAATCGATATCTTCAAGAAGCGGGCTGGCAATCGCGGCTTCAGCAGCTTCTTCAGCACGGTCTGGACCGCTTGCAGCGCCACTACCCATCATCGCTTTACCCATCTCAGACATAACGGTACGTACGTCTGCGAAGTCAACGTTGATTAGACCAGGACGGGTAATCAGTTCAGCAATACCTTGAACTGCACCACGTAATACGTCATTTGCAGCGCTAAACGCTTGAAGAAGCGGCGTGCCTGGCCCCATTACTTTTAACAACTTTTCATTAGGAATGGTAATTAGCGAGTCAACGTTGTTAGACAACTCAACAATGCCCTGTTCCGCAAACGAGGTGCGTTTTTTACCTTCAAATGGGAATGGCTTGGTAACTACCGCTACCGTAAGGATGCCCATTTCACGAGCAATCTTTGCCACTTCTGGCGCTGCGCCCGTTCCTGTACCACCGCCCATACCGGCAGTGATGAAAACCATATCTGCACCGTCTAGCGCCTGACGAATGGTTTCTCTGTCTTCTTGTGCTGCTTCTCGGCCAATGTTCGGATCAGCACCCGCACCTAACCCTTTTGTTACACTTGAGCCAATTTGAAGTGTAACGTCTGCATTTGAGCTGCGAAGCACCTGTGCATCGGTGTTAACTGCAATAAATTCTACGCCTTCAATGCTTTGAGACACCATGTGCTCAACGGCATTGCCGCCGCCGCCACCGACACCGATGACTTTGATTACGGCTTCTTCGCCGTGACTATCCATTAATTCGAACATACTTACTCTCCGGTTGTACGTCTTTTAAACACTACGCCAGGTCATTCCCTTAGGCTAATTGCTTCCTGCTAGCCTTGATGCCGTAGCTATAGCGCCCCCAAAATAAAATTAAAATTCACCTTTAAACCAGCTTTGCACTCGATGAAATAAGCTTTCACCGGTCTTCTGCGTACTGGACTTCTTATTGTCAGATTGTACTTTGCCATATTGCAGCAGTCCTACGACTGTCGCAAACCCAGCGTCATCAACATATTCGGACAAGCCTTTTACGTTGATGGGTTTGCCCACGCGCACGGGCATCTGGAAAAGTTCTTCGGCAAATTCCACGGCACCTTCCATCTTAGCGGTACCGCCTGTAAGCACAAGGCCTGCAGCGATTTGCTCTTCCAGACCGCTGGCACGAATTTCATCATGTACCAGCTCAAAAAGCTCTTGATAGCGAGGTTCAATCACCTCAGCTAACGTATGACGAGACATCACTCTAGCTGGGCGTCCACCCACGCTAGGCACTTCAATGCTGTCTTCCATACTCACCATATCCTTCAATGCACAGGCGTAATTCACCTTAATTTCTTCTGCATTGCTAATAGGTGTTCTAAATATTTTAGCGATGTCGCTGGTAATTTGATTACCCGCAACCGGTATTACCGCCGTGTGGCGAATAGCGCCATCGGTGTAGATAACCATATCCATAGTACCACCACCGATATCAACCACACACACGCCAAGCTCGCGCTCGTCGTCAGTCAGTACCGCATAACTTGATGCCAACGCTGAAAAGATCAGCTGATCGGCATTAAGTTCACAACGCTCAACACATTTCACCATGTTTTTCGCCATATCGTCGGCACAGGTAATAATGTGAGCATCCGCTTCCATTCTTACTCCCGACATGCCAATAGGGTTCTTAATCCCTTCCTGCACATCAATAGTAAATTCTTGTGGTAACACGTGTAGTAGACGACGTTCCGCTGCAATTGGCACACTGCGCGCTGCATGAATAACGTTATCTACGTCTTCTTGTGTTACTTCCTGATTGTTAATCGGTACCATGCCATTTTCATTTTGGCACTTAACGTGTCGTCCCGAGATAGACATAAAAACTGAAGACACACGGCAATCTGCCATTAGCTCCATCTCGTTTACTGCACGCTGGACCGATTTCACCACCAGGTTCAAATCGTTAACGCCGCCCTTATCCATGCCTTTCGATGCATGGGTGCCCACGCCAACAATACTGATTTGATCATCTTCTAGTAATTCACCCACAACAGCTTTTACTTGGCTGGTGCCGATATCTAGTCCTACAATCAAATTGCGTTCAGCAGGTTTTGACATGGTTTCCTTAACTCTCTTCATCTGTGGCGCTGTCGTCTTTCCATCCGACTGCTACGCCCGTGTCATAGCGAAGGTCGACGTATTTCACCGCCTTCTCTTGTTGCGCCAGAAGTGGATAAACATCAATAAAGCGTTGTAGCCTATCGATAAACTCCTGACGTCCTAAATTCAATTTAATGCCGTTTTTCAACTGCACTTGCCATGCAAATCGCTCGCTTAAGGACAGCTCGTCTAACGTCATATCCGTCGTCGCAATCAACGCGTGCATGGCGTTGTAGCCTTCAAGGGCGGTTTTTTCGCTGCCACCCGGGCCGTAAAGGCGCGGTAAGTCTAACTTCACGCCTTCGTCGTTAAACGTATCGCCATAAGGGTTTAACAACAAATCTTCATTCCATTGCGCAACCGGCTGCTGCTCAACCAAATAAATTTTTAACGTATTTGGCCACTTCTTTCTTACAGACGCGCGATAAACCCAAGGCTGCGCTTCAACAAGCTCAAATACTTCGTTGACGTCAAGCGCGAAAAAACTTCCAGGCTGCGCCTTGCGTATTAACCGCTCTAGCTTGGTAATATCGATGTGCTGATAATCACCAGAAAAATCGATAACCTGTACCGGCATTTGCTGTTCATCCTGCAAATACTGGTTTGCTTTAAGCCCACCAAACACTAATCCAGCAATAACAAACAGTAAGAAAGCGACGCCGCCCCACACTGCCGTTTTACTTTTGCCGCTCTTTGCAGAAGCGGGCTTACCTTGATTAGTGTTGGTATCAGCCACGTTTACGCCTTGTTTGCAACGTCATCAAAACTGGTAGAAAGAATACTTAATACCAGTTCATCAAAAGTTAATCCTGCAACTTTGGCTGCCTTAGGCACCAAACTTTTTTCTGTCATGCCAGGCACTGTGTTCGCCTCTAGCAAATAAAACTGCCTTTGGTTGTCCTGCATAACGTCAATTCTACCCCAGCCGCTGCCAGAAATAGCATCAAAAGCACGGGATGCTAGTTTTGCTAGCTGTGCTTCTTGCTCTTCAGACAAGCCGCTTGGGCAATAGTATTCTGTTGTATTATCCTGATATTTCGCAGCATAATCATAGAATGTATGTGGAGTAGACATGCGAATAGACGGCAACGCCTGTCCCTGCAATACAGAAACAGTGAATTCGGGGCCATCTATATACTGCTCTAACAGGACTTGATTATCGTATTTAAAGGCGTCCTGAATGGCAGTTTCGAGCTGTTTAGCGCTTGTCACTCTTGCCATGCCAATACTCGACCCTTCTCTGGCCGGTTTTACCATGACTTCATTCCCCAATTTATCCATTATAGCGCTGCACTTACCAGCTTCAAAGTGCCTTTTATCAGCAATTTCATATTTTGCAGTGGGTAAGCCTAAACTTTGCCACACTTGCTTAGTATGAATTTTGTCCATTGCCAGTGCAGAACCTAAAACTCGACTTCCGGTATAGGGGATTTTCAGTAGCTGAAGAGCTCCTTGCATAGAGCCATCTTCACCACCACGACCGTGCAGCATAATTAGTGCTCTATCAACGTTTAGGTCGAGAAGATCGGTAAGTGGTCGCTCTGCTGGGTCAAACGCAAACGCATCCACGCCTTGTCTTAACAGCGCGTTTAGCACCGCATTCCCAGAATTTAGTGATACCTCGCGCTCAGCAGAATCGCCGCCAAGCAGTACAGCAACTTTTCCATACTCGTCAGGAGAGTGTGTTTTTTGAGAATGCATACCTACTGAAGGTTTAGACATCTTATTCCCCTTCCTTTGCAAGCGATGTTGCTTCTAATTCATGACGGGCAAGTAGCTTAGCAATTTGTCCGATATTTCCCGCACCTTGTGTCATGACAATGTCGCCATCTTGCATGATATTCGCCAAAATAGCTGGTAAGGCGTCTTTGTCACCTACGTACACAGGCTCTATTTGACCGCGCTGACGAATAGAACGGCATAGCGCTTTACTGTCAGCACCTTCAATAGGTTGTTCACTGGCAGCATATACATCAAGAAGCAACAGTGCATCAACGCTCGACAGTACCTCAACAAAGTCTTCGTAAAGGTCGCGGGTGCGCGTAAAGCGATGTGGCTGGTAAACCATAACCAAGCGCTTATCAGGCCAGTTTGCACGAGCCGCAGCGATAGTCGCCCTTACTTCCGTTGGGTGGTGACCATAGTCATCGACTAAACACACCTCGCCCTTACTGGTAGTAAACGTACCTAGCTGCTCGAAACGACGACCTATGCCGCCAAAACTAGCTAGTGCGCGAATGATAGCGTCGTCATCTACACCTTCGTCGGTTGCGACAGCGATAGCGGCAAGGGCATTAAGCACGTTGTGGTTACCGGTGAGGTTCAGCGTTATATCTAACGGTTCGCGTTCTGGGCGAATAACCGTAAAATTCGCTTTACCGAATGACAGTGAAACATTTTCTGCGCGATAGTCATTATGAGATTCAAAACCGTAGGTCAGAATACTTCGGCCTATACGAGGGCGAATCTCTTGAATATTTGCATCGTCACCGCACACGATGGCCTGCCCGTAAAAGGGTAGGTTCGACAAGAAATCAACAAAGGTATCTTTCACCTTTGAGAAATCGCCACCATAAGTATCCATATGGTCGGCTTCAATATTGGTCACCACGGAAACCATCGGCTGCAAATGAAGGAAGGACGCATCGCTCTCGTCAGCCTCTGCGATTAGATAACGGCTCTTGCCTAGTCGCGCATTCGTACCAGCGCTGTTAAGCAAACCACCGATAACAAACGTAGGATCATACTCCGCTTCTGCGAAAATCGTTGAAATCAAACTGGTTGTAGTCGTTTTGCCGTGGGTACCCGCCACCGCAATACCGTGACGGAATCGCATCAATTCTGCCAGCATTTCTGCACGGCGAATAATCGGAATGCGCTTTTCACGAGCCACGATAATCTCTGGGTTTTGCTCGTTGATGGCGCTAGACACCACAATAACGTCCATGCCTTCAACATTTTCCGCACGGTGGCCTATTTTCACATCAGCACCTAATTCGCTTAGCCGCTGTGTCATTGGCCCTTCTTGAATGTCAGAGCCAGCAATAGCATAACCTTCGTTCAGTAATACTTCGGCAATACCACCCATACCGGCACCGCCGATACCAATAAAGAATATATTTTTAACCCTGCGCATTTGCGGGCTTTCAAATGGGGTTTTAAAAACCATTAGTCCCCTACTCCTACCACGCTTTTAACGTGGCTTACTACATTTTCCGTGGCATGAGTGCTTGCACATGTTTTCGCTACAGCACCCATCTTTAAGCAGCCTTCAGGGTGTTGTAACCACTGACGCACCGCCTGCCCTAAATTTTCTTTTAATACAGATTGAGCAATCATCAGTGCCGCATTTTGCTTGACTAACGACTGCGCATTTTTTGTTTGGTGATCGTCTACCGCAAAAGGTAGCGGTACGAAAATCGCCGCGCGTCCGGCAGCTGCAACTTCACTTACCGTAAGCGCACCGGCTCTACAGACAACAAAGTCTGCCCATTCATAAGCTGCGGCCATGTCATCAATAAAGTCACTGACATCGATTTTCGACATATCTGCGCCCACCGACGTGTAGGCTTTAATGACACCTTCACTGTTACCTTTTCCACATTGGTGTTTGATTGATAAACCTTCTTGCACCCCGCAAGTCTCCGGCACGGTTTCATTGAGAATTTGTGCGCCTAAACTGCCGCCTACAACAAGTAAATTAAGGCCTTGTTTATGCTCTGTGGTGTTTTCACGAGCGTCTGCGTCAATGTCTACAGATTTGGGCTTCACCTGCCAAATTTCATCACGAACAGGATTGCCCACAGTATGCACCTTAGTAGCGCCACCTGAAAATTGTTCTTTGGCATCGTCAAAGCCCAGAAGCACGCGACTTGCGAATTTACTAAGAAGCTTATTGGTCATGCCTGCCGCTGCATTTTGTTCATGCACAATAACGGGAATACCTAAGCTTTTTGCAGCAACCCCACCAGGGCCGCTAGCGTAACCGCCAAACCCAACAACGATATCAGGTTGAAGGCGCTTTATAATTCGCCTTGCAGAAAATAAGCTTTTAACTAACGCAACAGCACCTTGAAGACGTGCCGAGACACCTTTGCCACGAAGCCCTTTTACCGGAATAAAGTGAATAGGTATGTCGTGCTTAGGCACAACTTGCGCTTCCATCCGCTCGGCGGTGCCTAGCCAATGAATGTCCCAACCTTCCTTTCGAAGCGCGTTTGCCACTGCAAGGCCTGGGAAAACATGCCCGCCTGTACCGCCAGCCATAATTAAGCAACGCTTAGCCATTATCAGCCTCCTGCGCTACCCGCGCGAGTATAGCTTTAATGCCAGCTTTTCCTTCATCTTCTGCACTTGATGTTTTGGCGCTAGGTTTAGCTTCAACCGTCGCTGTAGAAAAATCCGCTTCATCGGCCCCACTCTCTACACTTGCCTCACCTTCAGCTTGTGACGCTTTAGTTTGCGACGCGCTTGTAGGAATAGGCTTTTTACGGCGGGCCTTGCTCTTACCGGATTTGCTGTCGCCTCGGCCAATCGCCTGTACGCCATCAACCCGTAATTCAAAATCGATACGAAGTAATATGGCTACTGCTACTGACATGATGATAAGTGACGAGCCGCCGTAGCTAACTAACGGCAGTGTTAACCCTTTTGTTGGCAGAATACCTGCGCTTGCACCAATATTTACCGCCGTTTGGAAACTGAACCAGATGCCTATGCTGTAAGCCATGTAACCATCAAACGCTCGCCCTTTTTCAAGTGCCTTATTTCCAATGCTCAGCGCACGCAACACCATCCACAAAATAAGGCCGAGTACTGCAAGCACACCAACGAAGCCCAGCTCTTCCGCCAAGATGGCCATAACAAAGTCAGTGTGTGCTTCGGGTAAGAATTCCAGTTTTTGCAAGCTATTGCCTAGGCCTTGCCCAAACCAGTTACCCCGGCCATAGGCCATTAAAGACTGGGTTAGCTGATAACCAGCGCCAAACGGATCAGCCCAAGGGTCTAAAAAGGAAGTAACCCGTTTCATTCGGTATTCTTCAAACACGATAAGCGCTACAACCGCCAATATGCCTGCAAACACCAGTGCGAAGAACTGCCAAAGTCGTGCACCCGCTAAAAACAGCAAGCCAATCGTTGTTGCAAACATCACAACGACGGTACCTAAGTCTGGCTGTAGCAGTAATAGCATCGCTAACGCAAAGAACACGACAAGGGGTTTAATAAATCCTTTTAGATTTTCGGTCACTTCTTCGTAGCGGCGAACCAGATAACCCGCCAAATAGGCAAAGAAAAAGAGCTTAGCAGGCTCGGCAGCTTGAATGGTTATAGGCCCAATCGCCAACCAACGGGTACTCCCGTTTACAGTTCTTCCCACTACCAGAACTGCTAGCAATAGCGCGATGGCCGCGAGCAGAAGATAGGGATTGGTCATGCGCCAAAACTGCATGGGCAAATTCAGCACTACCATAGCGGCAACGATCGCCCCAACAATGTAAATACCGTGGCGAATAGCAAAATAGAAGGGGTTGTCGTGCAGCCTATCGGCCACCGGCATCGACGCCGAGGTGACGATAATAATGCCAATACTCATTAGCGCGAGCGCAATTAAGATAAGCGTCACGTCATAGGGATGCGTTGCCGAAGGTTGTCCGTCGTGCTTCGCGGCAAACAACGCGCTAAGTTTGGTAGAGGCAGCAATCATGATGTGGCCTCCACAGCGTCGTCGCTCTGACTGTGTAGATTAAGTAGGTCGTGTACATCTTGTTTAAACACGTCACCGCGATGCATATAGTTCTTAAACATATCTAAACTTGCACACGCAGGCGAAAGCAGCACAACATCACCAGGGGCTGCAAGTCTTGTTGCTGCTTTTACGGCGTCTTTCATCGTTGCCACACGAGTTGTATGCGCAAAACTCTTTTCAAACAAGTGTGCATCTTTGCCCAAAGCAAACACGTGCGATACATATTTAGTTAGATAAGGCGAGAGGCTGGCTATATCAGCGCCTTTAGCGTCACCACCTGCAATAAGAATGAGCTTCCCTTGTATAGTCGGGGCTAACCCTTCAAGGGCAGCTACCGTGGCGCCAATGTTGGTTGCTTTGGAGTCGTCGATATAGCGGATGTCGTTTACGCGGGCTATTTCCACACACCGATGTGGTGCAGCTTTAAAACTGTGTAGATGTTTAACCGCGAGCGCTGGCGAAACACCTAGCTGAAGGCAGATACCCAATGCAGCCATGATGTTTAGTACGTTGTGCATGCCCGCCAAATGAATATCGCTAAGGGCAATAAGCTTTTCGCCTTTAAACGTTATATATAGACTTTGTTCATCGTCACGAGCACTATCGTCACGGTCAAAAGACGCAATCGCAAACCCTGTGGTCGACTCTCCCAGTCCATATTCAACGATATTTTTTGACGCTAGCGACTCTTCATTAGACGCGGCATTAGATTCGCCATCAGATGCTGCATTTGATGCAGCATTACCCTTAGCGTCAGCAATAAGCTGCTCGTAAGGTGCTACAAACTCACCGTCTCGCCACACAACCGCAGATTTCGCGTTATCAAAAATGCGATGCTTGGCATCGATATAGGCTTCAAGGGTACCGTGACGGTCAAGGTGATCATCGGAAATATTAAGGACAGTAGCAGCTTCGAGCTCCAAGCTTGACGTTGTTTCAAGTTGAAAACTTGATAGCTCCATCACCACTACGTCTGCATCACTTTGAAGCGCTTCAAGCACAGGGCGACCTACGTTACCCGCTTCAATACTTTTTACGCCGCAGCTTTTGAGCAGATGGTTCACTAATAAAGTAACCGTGGTTTTACCGTTAGAGCCGGTTATACCTACTACGCGCTTAGCTGGCGTAGCATCACTCGTGGAGGCATTTAATCGGGCAAACAATTCCACGTCGCCGAACACCTCAACACCACACTTTTGCGCTAAAGCCACTTGTTCAATATTCAGAGCAAGCCCCGGGCTTAACACCAAGGTGTCTACACCATCAAAGTAATCTTCGCTTAGAGCAGTGCAAGTGACCTTCTCCGCCATAAACGCTTGCATGTCAGTATCAATATCAGAATCAGGGTCGGTAACTAGAGTAAAATTAGCACGGGTATCAAATGCTTTAACCGTTGCCTGCTTTTGCAACAAAAAGCGCACGCAAGCCAGACCTGTAACACCTAGGCCACCGACTACATAACTATGCTCACGTACGTTATACGACATTACGATTTATCTCTTTACCGCTTATCTAAGTTTGAGGGTAGCAAGACCCACCAACACCAAAATGATTGAAATGATCCAAAAACGCACTATTACGCGCGGCTCTGGCCAGCCCTTCAATTCATAGTGATGGTGAATAGGCGCCATACGAAAAATACGCTGGCCACGCAATTTGTAAGAACCTACCTGAAGGATGACCGACAGGGTTTCCATAACAAAAACACCACCCATGATGATTAACACGAGTTCTTGGCGCACTAATACAGCTAACACACCTAGTGTGCCGCCTAGCGCTAGTGAGCCAACGTCACCCATAAATACTTGTGCCGGATACGTGTTAAACCATAAAAAGCCTAAGCCTGCACCGACCATGGCGGTACACACAATCACCAGTTCGCTGGTAAGCGGAATATGAGGAATATTCAGGTATTCAGCAAAGTTCGCATTACCTGTCACATAGGCGAAAATGGCAAATGCGCCTGCCACCAATATAGTGGGCACAATGGCAAGCCCATCCAATCCATCGGTAAGGTTTACCGCGTTACTTGTGCCTACAATGGCAAAGTAGGTAATAATGATGAAGAACGCACCTAACTGCGGGAACACTTCTTTGAAGAAAGGCACCAGTAGTGAGGTTTCAGCGCTTATTGTTGCACTGCTGTATAGATAGAATGCGACGCCTAACGCAACCACAGATTGCCAGAAATATTTCCAACGGGCGATAAGCCCCTTCGAATCTTTGCGGATCACTTTTCTGTAGTCGTCAACAAACCCAATAATACCGTAGGCCACAACCACGGTAAGGGTTACCAACACATAACGGTTAGTCAGGTCAGCCCAAAGCAGGCCGCTTACTACAATTGCTGCGAGTATAAGTAACCCGCCCATAGTGGGTGTGCCTGATTTTGACAAATGGCTTTGCGGGCCATCGTCTCGTACAGTTTGACCAATTTGCATACGCTGCAAATAACGAATCATCTTAGGGCCAATAAGAATGGCAATAAGCAATGCGGTCAGCGTGCTTAAAATTGCACGAAGGGTAAGGTATGAAAATACGTTAAACCCTGAATCGAATTGTGTCAGCCAGTCGGCTAGCCAAATTAACATGCTATTCGCTCCCGACGGCTATCGTGCTTTCCCAGCGCAGAGGCCTCTACCGCCTCTACCACACGTTCCATTCTGGAACTGCGTGAACCTTTAACTAAAATTGAAATATCGCGCTGCTGCACTAACAAATCACTCTCCATTGCGGCCAACAAACTTTCAACATCGCTGAAATGGCCACCATTTTCATTAAACACAGCACTGGCTGATTGACTCAAAACACCCATGGTATACAGGTAATTAATTCCTTTTTGTTTAGCGTATTCCCCCACCTGCTCGTGGTAAAAACGCGCCTTTTCACCCAACTCTTTCATGTCGCCCAGAACAAGAACGCGAATGCCTGAAAAGCTACTTAGCGTATCAATTGCCGCATTTACAGACGCCACGTTGGCGTTGTAGGTGTCATCTAACAGGCGAACCTGTTCGGTGAGTTGTTTTACATTCAAGCGCCCGCTGACCTGCTTCATGGCAAGTAAGCCGTCGCGTACGTTTTCTAATGTTGCGCCAACTTGCAGCGTTAATGCCGCAGCGACAAGGGCATTCCCCACGTTGTGAACGCCAGGAATAGTAAGCTGAATAGACATATCTCCTTGCGGGCAAACCAAGTGGAATGCGGCGCACCCATCTAGCCCAATGGTGATATCTTCTGCTCTATAGTCAGCATCGTTTTTCTGCTGGGGCGAAAACGTTAGCGTTTTGGTCTGTTTAAGTTTGCCTTGCCAAAATTCAGAAAACTGGCTATCAACATTGACTACCGCCACGCCGTCACTGCCTAAGCCTTTAAAAATTTCACTTTTGGCGCGCGCTACACCTAGCAAACTTCCAAAGCCTTCTAGATGAGAAGCGGCGGCGTTTACGATAGTCGCGACGTCCGGCTTAACAAGGTTCGTGGTATAGGCGATTTCACCAATGTGATTTGCGCCTAACTCCATCACTGCATATTCATGCTGAGGTTCAAGGCGTAGAAGGGTTAGCGGCACACCGATATCATTATTGAAGTTACCGTTTGTGGCTAATACATTGCCTCTTCGCTCCAAAATAGCGGCACACATTTCCTTTACGGTGGTTTTGCCACTGCTTCCGGTAATCGCAATCGTTTTGGGTGCCACATAAGCTTTTACTGCCGCACCTAATAGACCAAGTGCTTCTTTGGTATCTTCAACCATGATGACAGGTAACGAGGTTGCTACGTCTTCACTGGCAATAACTGCACTTGCTCCCGCTTTCTCCGCCGTTGAAATAAAATCATGGCCGTTAAATTTCGGACCTTTCAAGGCCAAGTAAACTGCGCCATCTTCTAGGGTGCGGGTATCGGTACTTACTGCAGACACTTCAACGTCAGCAGCGCCTTTCAATAATTTTCCATTAACCTTTTCGGCTATCCATGACAGCGTTGTTGTTATCATTTGCTGTACTCCTGTTGCAGTCGCGCCACAACTGCACGTTCGTTATAGTTAGTCTTTTTGTCACCGATAATTTGGTAATCTTCATGGCCTTTTCCGGCCACGATGATGATGTCGCTTTCATGCGCATGCTCAAGGCAATGACGAATAGCTTGCTCGCGATCGGGAATAGACACTGCCAGCTCACGGTTTTTCAAACCCGCAATGATATCCTCGGCGATAGATTCAGGGCTTTCACTGCGACTGTTATCTGTGGTGATCACAATAGCGTCAGCACCAACCTCGGCAGCCTGCCCCATTAACGGTCGCTTGCCTTTGTCTCTGTCCCCGCCACAGCCAAACACACACCACACTTTGCCCGTTGTATGGAATTTGGCGCTTAACAGCACTTTCTCCAGAGCGTCTGGTGTGTGCGCGTAGTCCACCACCAAGTTAGCCGCACCCGTTACAGGGAAAACTTCCATTCGCCCGGGTACAGACGTGATTGCATTTACCGCGTTAACCACGTCATCAAAACGCTCACCTTCAGCGAGTAACGTACCTATAGCACTCAATACATTACTGATATTGAACTTTCCGAATAGTGGCAGCGAAATAGCAGCGCTTCCCCACGAACTCACCAGTTCAAAGCTACATCCACCTGCATGATAAGAAGCATTTGTGGCGAAACAATGGCGACTTTGAGGATTGTTATGCTCTCGCAAGTACTCACTTTCACCGCTTCCATCCTGACCACTTTCGTCTATACCTGTCCAGATGCGTGTAATCGACTTATCTGCTGCACCATCCCACTTCTTACTTTCATCATCATTAGCGTTTAATACCACAGCCTTTAAACCTGGCTGCTGAAGCAGCAAGCGCTTGGCTTTGCCGTACTCTTCCATGGTGCCGTGGTAATCGAGATGATCTCGAGTAAGGTTGGTGAAAACAGCGATATCGGTTTTTACTGTACCAAGCCGACCTTGAACCAATGCGTGAGAACTTGCTTCGAAGGCCGTATGGCGCACTTCACTTTGCACAAAGTCTGCCAACAAATACTGCATACGTATGGCATCGGGCGTAGTGTTTGCTGCCGGCGTGTTCGACCACTGGGTTTCATCGCCTTCAAACACACTGCTCCCTAGAGTTCCGATGCTTGCACTACGTGTACCTAACGCATCCTTAAGCTGGGTAAGCAATTGAACTGTAGAGGTTTTTCCGTTTGTCCCTGTCACTGCTACCGTCGTCATTTTCTGAGCAGGGTAGTCGTAAAATGCAGCAGCTAATGCAGAGAGCATTTGTGGTAATTCATACAGCGAGATAATGACGCTGTGGTCACGCATTTCCATCTGACCATGGGCACTACTGTCTTCAGTTTGCGCCAGAATTACACGGGCCCCTAAACTTATTGCCTGGGGTATAAAATCTCGACCATCGCGTTCGTGGCCCTTAATTGCCAAGAACGCTAAGCGTGTATTCACTTCTCGGCTGTCTAGCGTTAAACCTTCAATGCGGATATCTGGGGCGTCTACACCAAATTTCGCCAATAAAGCTTTTATACTTTGAATAAAGGCACTAACTACCACTTTGACCTCCTTTCAATAAGCGGCTAGATGTAACCTGCTTGTCATCGGGCGTAACGTTTAACATGTGCAGTGCGCCACCCATAATTGATGAAAAGACAGGTGCAGCGGTATCCCCAGCGTGATATAAATCGCCGCCAGGTTCGTTGATCAATACAATAGTTACTAGCCTGGGGTCAGACACAGGTGCGATACCGGCGAAAATGTTGACGTACTCTTCGCCGTACCCGCCGGCCACCGCTTTTCGGCTTGTTCCTGTTTTCCCAGCAACGCGATAACCTGGTACCGACGCTTTTGTTGCTGTGCCGCCACGCTGGGTTACGCTTTCCATCATTTGAACAATAGCGTTAGCGTTTTCTTCGCTGATCACCCGCTCAGATTGAGCCTGCCATGAAGGTTGCTCTGGCGACTTGATGACATTAAGCGGTGTTTTAATACCGCCGTTCGCCAACGTTGCGTAAAGACGCCCCAACTGTGCAGTGGTAACCGAAATGCCGTATCCAAATGACAGCGTGGCTAGCTCAAATTCAGAC
The DNA here is from genome assembly GCF_022348265.1 of Alteromonas sp. Cnat3-28. Lineage (NCBI taxonomy): Bacteria > Pseudomonadati > Pseudomonadota > Gammaproteobacteria > Alteromonadales > Alteromonadaceae > Alteromonas > Alteromonas sp. Cnat3-28. The sequence continues at coordinate 159,288 of NZ_JAKREY010000006.1, read as the reverse complement.
CAGCGGCTGCGCTCATGAAAGATACCGCTACTCTCACCCGCCATATTAAGCCCGGTATCGCTCATTAAGCCCATATTGTAATAGGTATCCAGCAGGAACTGTTTCGGCACAGAAAGCGCCAGCTTCGACGTCCCCATATTTGAGGAATGCTGAATAATTTCTTCTAGCGTTAGTTCGCCGTAGTTGCGCGAATCTTTTACTAGGCTGCCGCCTAATCGCATCCATCCTGGATGAGTGTTTACTGAGTCTTCAGGCTCCACTTCACCGAACTCTAATGCAGTAAGGACGGCCAGCGGTTTTAGCGCCGAGCCTGGTTCGAACGCATCGGTAATAACCCTGTTACGCATTCTGTGCGCAGAAATATCGCTTCTGTCATTCGGATTGAACGACGGTGCATTCACCATGGCTAATACATCACCGCTTTTTACATCGATGACAATGGCGGAAGCCGAGCTTGATTGGTAATAAATCATGGCTTCTTTAATTTCTTTATAAGCAAGTGCCTGAATACGCTGATCAATAGTCAGCTGCAGGTCGCCGGCTTTTTCGCCTGATTTTGTTTCCAAGATTTCTACCTGACGACCTTTCGCATCGCGGCGTATTTTACGAGAACCCGGCGTGCCCGTTAGCCACTCGTTATACATGCGCTCCAAGCCTTCAACCCCTGTATCATCAACATCGGTTACGCCGATTAACTGCGCTGAAACTTCGCCTGTAGGATAGTAGCGGCGGCTTTCACGGCGAAGATAAATGCCTGGAATGTCCAGTTTATCAACGTACTCTGCCATGGCAGGCGACACCTGACGCTGCAAGTAAACAAAGCGGCGTTTGGGGTTTGCCACTTTTTCTTTGAGTTCATTGACGTCTTGGCGCAGTACATCTGCCAGCGCTTCCCAACGGCGCTCTTCCTCGAAGCCGTTGTTTTCATGGATAACCTTAGGGTCTGCGTAGATGGCCCGAACAGGCACACTCACCGCCAGCTCAACACCATTTCTATCGGTAATGAGCCCGCGATAGGTTGGCATGTCACGGGTTCTTAGTGTGCGGTTGTCGCCCTGTTGAATTAGCTCGTCTGGCTCAATAACTTGAATATAGGCTGCACGGGCGGCTAGCACGCTGAAAACTAGCATAATAACAACAAGCACAACGACAAAGCGCCAGTGCACTAAGCTTGGAGTGACATTTTGTTTTGCACCGGTTTTTTTACGTTGGCGAGAAAGTGCTGTTGTACTCATTTTAACTTCACCACTACTTCATCGTCTGCGGTTGGACGGTACATTTCTAACTGTTTTTCAACCAGGTTTTCTATGCGGTTATGCTCGGTCAACGCGCGTTGCTCAAGCACGAGGTTACGCCACTCGACATCAAGCTCATCTTTCTCTTGCATAAGGTCTTCAAGGGCAATGACCTGCTGTCTGTTGTGATGACTGCTTAGTGTCACTGCCATGGCACTTGTGATAACCATTAAATACAACAAAACCCGCAACTTGTTGCGGGTCAAATCTGAAACAATTATTAGCAGTAATTTAAAATTAGTGCTGGCCTTGTCTGGCGAGGCTTTGGTCATAACTTTTCTGCCACACGTAATACCGAACTGCGAGAGCGAACGTTGTTCGCAATCTCCTGTTCTGAAGGTTTTATCGCTTTGCCCAAGGCTTTTAACACTTTATCTGCATCTATTTCAGCCTGAGTAATCGGTAAGTTGTGTGGTACTGATTTACCTTTACTTTGATCCTTAATGAAGCGTTTTACTAAACGGTCTTCAAGCGAGTGAAACGAAATAACGGCAAGACGACCTTCTTTCGCCAACACCTGTGTCGCGGCTTTAAGGCCAACACGAAGTTGCTCCAGCTCCGCATTGATGTAGATGCGAATACCTTGGAATGCACGGGTTGCCGGATGTTTAAACTTATCCTTTACAGGAACCGCTTCGTCGATAATTTTGGCTAGCTGAGCTGTGCGCGTGATGGGTGTTTCTTTGCGCGTGTTTACAATGGCATGGGCTATGCGTTTGCCGAACTTCTCTTCGCCAAACTCTTTAATAACCTGCGTAATGTCTTGTTCTTCGGCGTTAGCCAACCAGTCTGCAGCACTTTGTCCACGTGAGGTGTCCATACGCATATCCAGCGGGCCGTCACGAAGGAAGCTAAAACCACGCTCGGCATCATCTAGCTGAGGTGAAGACACCCCCAAATCCATAAGCACACCGTCAATCTTACCGGTTAGTCCCAGCGCTTCGATTTCTTCTGCCATATCACCAAACGGTGAGTGGATAATGCTAAAACGCTTATCATCGGCGAAACGTTCTGCCGCTTTGATTGCTTGCGGGTCACGGTCAAAGGCGATGAGTCGCCCGTGTTCGCCCAATGCATCCAAAATATGTGCTGAGTGCCCCCCACGGCCGAAAGTGGCGTCAATGTAGATACCGTTCGGTTTGATCGCTAGGGCTTCAATGCATTCATCAAGTAATACTGAAATATGTTTAAATTCGCTAGGCTGCGTCATAGAGAAAAGTCCTGTAATCGTTCGGTAAGTTCAAATTCGCCTTTGCGTTCGGTGTCTATATCAGCTTCAACTTGTTGTGCCCAAATATCGGCATCCCAAATTTCGAATTTGTTTAACTGACCAACTAACATGACTTCTTTTGAGAGTTTTGCGAAACTTCGCAGTGGAGTAGGAACAAGAATGCGCCCGCTTTTATCCATCTCACCTTCAGAAGCATAACCTAGTAGCAATCGCTGCAAGCGACGCTCGGCTGGGATCATGCTTGAAAGCTTAGAGAGTTTAAGCTCAATCTCTTCCCATTCGGGAAGTGGGTAAAGTAGCAAACAACTTTGTTGTGTATCGACTGTGCAGACCAGTTGTCCCTGACAATCATCCAGCAGCGACTGACGATACTTCGTCGGTATAGCCAGTCTGCCTTTTGTATCCAGATTGATTGCGTTAGCGCCGCGGAACATTCCCCTAGCCTTTTATTATTTGCTCTTGGTTTTCTTGTTTTTTGAGTACTAATCTGCAAAGTGATGATGATTTGATCCACAATTCGCCACATTTACCCACTGAGATACAGTTTAGGTATCAATGATCCCCACTGTCAAGTAGAAAAAAGGCGTGAAGGCCGCATAAACACTGGGTTTAAACTGGTTGGATATACAGTGTTTTTAGGAAGTGTATGATTAGGCGTGTAAAAAAGATTAAAAAATATTCAGGTGAGAAAAAATAAAGGTGTAATTAATCGATGAACTGCTGTTTTTGACTGTAAATAAGCGGCGAGATCTCACGATTATGTTTAACGCTGTTTTCAGCGGTATTGCGCGTATGCTGAGTCGTAATTCAAACAGCTGCGCCACATCAGCACGTTAAAAAACGAGTGAGTTAACACGACTAGTGCTAACTCACTGCATTTACATCAACGCGTGCTAACGCATAGCAATAATCAGGGAGTTCTTACTTAGAAACGATAGGATGCTGAAAGTGAAGCAACGTCACTGCTTTCTTCCCCATCAATATCCGTTTCATAGCTTGCTGATATTGAAAACTGTTCATTGACCCAATAATCGAGTGCTACTCCAACAGCCTTTTCATTTACAAAGCCGTCTGGCGCATCTGAATAGGTGAACAAGCCAGCAACACTGAAACCTTTATTGAAGAAGTAACGAGCTGAGCCATAAAAAACGTCATTACTTTCAGCTATATACTCGGCCATAAAGTCCCAGCCTTTACCCTCCTTTCCAACAGTTGTGTAACGAGTAAAAATTAATGCAGAAGATTCGTTACCGCTAGCTTCAAACACGTCATCTTCGAAGGCATATTCAGTGCTGAAGTGCTGATAAGTCAAACCTGCGCCAACTTGCCACTCACGTGATAAGTTGTAACCCAGCTTAGCATTTATGTCGGTGCTATCAGATTCGCCATAGCCATTGTTCCATTTCCTATGAACCCCTTCGATTGCTAACATTAAGTTTTCATCGATGTAAAACGTCGCTCCAAGATTAAAAAAGTCGGCTCCATCTAAATTGGCGTAACCACCAGATAAACTCGATACACGCTGAAGATAAGGGTTTATAAGGTAAGCGCCGCTGTTTCCGCTAACTTCTTCTAGGTAGCGCACATACCTTGCACCGTAGAGGTTGTCATCGAATCCTTCAGGATCGACAGCGGTAACCTGTACTTCGTTTTGTGTAGCTGCATGTGCTGCTGAGACTGTAAATACTGAAACCGTGATAAGTGATAGTGCAGTTAGCGTAGTTTTTAGCTTATTAGTGTTAGTGTTCATGTCTTTTGTCCTTAAAAAATGTGTTGGGAACTGTAATAACCAGCCCGCATAAGATAAGACATTAAAACTTAACGGTTTCTGAACGAAACGTGACGAAGTCTGAACGTGAATTTTAGGTACAAAAAAACCCGCAACTTTGCGGGCTTTTAAACTTCATAATGAGGGAGCGATTACGCGTTTGGCGCCGCTTCGGGTGCTGCTTCTTCTGCTTTAACCGCAGAAAGCTGCATGCTGCGAATTGGGTTTTCTGTGTCGTTAGAAAGCTCAACAAGGCGGTTTAGCTGACCAACAGACATCATTACTGCGTAGATAGCACCTAGGAAGCCTTGCTTGTGTAGCTCAAGCACCTGCTCTTCTGGCAACTCAAGAAGCTTCTTCTCGTTGATGCTCATCATGCCGGTAACATTGCGCTGTTTACCATCTTGGTAAGTAAGGCGAATTTGAATTGGATCAAGAAGGTCCAGTTCAACGACTTTCGCAACAAAACGCTGAGTTAGCATTTCGCTATTCGCAAGGTCTGCTAGGAATTTCTGACGGTTATCTAGGAACTCGCTTGCTTCACCAGCTTCAGTGAATAGCGCTTGGCCTTCGTCAGAAATAAGGTCAGAGTTTTCATCAATGTAAACGCCAAGCTTGTCGCCGTCTGGACGCACGTCGAATGGATAGCGAAGGATGTTCATTGGAACGTGAGGGCCTTTCCAGCTGTCGCCAGTTAGAAAAAGGTTTTGACCTTGTTCCATACCAAGCATAGTCACAACGTGGTGACGCTTTGATGTAGTGTCTTCAATGAACACTAGCGGCATTGTCGCAGCTAGTTGTGCAAATTCACGGATCGTTGCTGCTGCAAGGTGTGTATTTTTCGCAAAGCTGAAAGATGTATTTACCGCAACCTTTAGGTCTTTATGCTTTTCTTTATCTAGCGGTACAAAATTAATAGCCATATTTATTTCTCATACTTGTTAGCTGTGGCCCCGGCTTGATTATGTGAGAAGAGCGGGTGCCACTAAAAAATTACGTCGGCCGCGCTGATGCATAGTAGTCATCGATAATTGGCGGAGCGCTTGGGAGTATCCCGTATTCGCGCAATGAAGTCACGCAGTCTTCACCATAACAAGTTTTAAATTTTTATTGCAATGTAAACTTGAAGTAAACAAGCACAAGCGCTCTAAAAATGAGCAATATCGACTAATTTAGGGCTTAGCGAGAGCAATCTGGGGTAAATGCATAGCAAGTAAAACCCTATTGTCGCAGTGCGCATTATCCTTTAGTCTCGTATTGCTATTAAGTTAGCGGTTGTTGACCTAAGCGATAAAAAAACAAAATAAGGATTTTCTATGAAGGGGCGCTTCCCACTCTCATCTTGCGCATTACTTATCTCTGCGCTTTTTGCTTCACACTCTGTACTTGCTGAGACCTCTACTTATTCAGCATCTGAAAAAGCTATCAAGATCGCACAAGAAACTATTATTGTTGATGGACACATTGATGTTCCGTATCGCGTAAAGGAAAAGTGGGTTGATGTCACTAAAGCCACGCAGGACGGCGACTTCGACTACCCTCGTGCAGTATCTGGTGGTTTGAACGCCCCTTTTATGAGTATTTACGTGCCTGCTAGTTTAGACAACTCTCCAGAATCTACGCAGCTTGCCCATGAGCTCATCGATTCAGTAGAAGCCATTGTTGCCCGCGCACCTGATAAATTTGCCATTGCTAAAAGCCCTTCTGACGTAAAAGCCCAATTTGAAAAAGGGTTAATTTCACTGCCAATGGGCATGGAAAATGGTTCTCCTATTCAAGGTGACTTGGCGAATCTAACGGCGTTTTACAAGCGGGGCATTCGCTACATCACCCTTGCTCACAGTCAAGCCAACCACATTTCTGACTCTTCGTATGACCTGCGCAGAAAATGGAAAGGCCTTAGCCCGTTTGGCAAAACTTTAGTGGGCGAGATGAACAACATCGGCATCATGCTAGATATTTCCCATGTGTCTGACGACGCCTTTTACCAAGTTATTGAGTTAACAAAGGTGCCAGTTATAGCATCACATTCTTCACTGCGCCGCTTTACCCCCGGTTTTGAGCGCAACATGGACGACGAGATGATCAAAAAACTCGGCGAAAATGGCGGTGTTATTATGATTAACTTTGGTTCTAGTTTTGTATCTAAAGAAGCTGGCAAGTGGCGTAGTGGCCTTACTGCAGCGCGCAAAGCCTTGGTTGAAAAAGAAGGCGAAGACAGCCCTAAGCTAGAGAACTTTGAAGAGAATTATCGCAAAGAAGTGCCATACCCTTATTCAACCCTTGATGAAGTGCTTGACCATATCGATCACGTGGTAAAACTGATTGGTGTTGATCATGTAGGTATTGGTTCAGACTATGACGGTGTAGGTGACTCATTACCCATTGGCCTTAAAGACGTGGCGAGTTTTCCAAACTTAGTACAAGGATTGCTGGATAGAGGTTATAGCCGTACTGACATCGAAAAGATATTGAGCGGAAACCTTTTACGCGTTTGGCAACAAGTTGAAGAATATGCGGAAGGTTATTCGGAAGATCACGAGGCAGCGCACTAATCGCACAATGCTTTAAAAATAAAGCGTAGGGAAGCGTGTTATCGCTTCCCCATGCTTTATCTACTCTATAGTATTTTCAATTCTATTATTTTTTGCGTGACACAATTAAGTAAAACGCGCTTGGCAATACCAACAGCGTTAATACCAGTGCACTCGCCATACCGCCTACCATAGGCGCCGCAATTCGCTGCATCAACTCACTACCGGTTCCAGTGGCATAAAGCACAGGTAATAAGCCCACAATAATTGAAAGCGATGTCATCATCACAGGGCGAAGCCTTGCCGAGGCGGCATGGACAATAGCCGTTTTAACAAGCTCATCTTTTTTAATGTTGCCATTTTCTGTTGCGTGCTTAGTAAGTGCATCTGATACATATTGGTTTAGATAGACCAACATGATAACGCCTATTTCTACCGCTACGCCGGCTAAGGCAATAAACCCTACGCCTACCGCCACCGACAGATTAAAATTAAGAAGGTAAAGCAACCATACACTGCCCACCAGCGCCAACGGTAAGGTAGCAAGTATGAGTGCCACATCGCGAAGGCGTTTGAATGCCAGATAAAGCAAAAGGCAGATAATGGCTAACGTTAGCGGTATAACCACCGACAGTTTTGCTTTCGCGCGCTCAAGGTAAGCAAACTGCCCCGCCCACGTGATGGAGTATCCAGTGGGTAAATCGAGGTGCTCTGACAAATGACGTTTCGCGCTATCTACATAGCCCCCTAAGTCAATACCTGTGGCCGAGTCTGACGAGATATCAATGTATACCCATCCATTTAATCGGGCATTTTCGCTTTTAATTCCCGCCGGCCCGTCGTCAATACGCACAGTTGCCACATCGCCAAGGGTAATGTGAACACCGCTTGGCGTGACGAAAGGCATGGATGCTAGAGATTCAGGCGTATCGCGGTAGTGCTGTAAAAAACGCATGGCAATAGGAAAACGCTCACGCCCTTCCACTGACTGCGTAACCACTTTGCCGCCCACTGCCGAGCCCACAATACTGTGAACATCGTCTATCGTCATGCCATAACGCGCCGCCAACTGCCTGTCGATATCGATATAAACATAACGGCCACCTACCACCCGCTCAGCGTAAACTGATGCTGTGTTGGGCAGGTCTTTAAGCAGTGTCTCTATATCCTTTCCGATGGCTTCAATGCCCGCAAGGTCAGGCCCCGCAATCTTGATCCCAACAGGGGTTTTTATCCCGGTTGCCAACATGTCGATGCGGGTTTTAATTGGCATTACCCACGCATTGGTCAGCCCAGGAAATTGCACCAGAGCGTTAAGCTCTTCTTTGAGCTTTTCAGTGGTCATGCCCGCCCTCCACTGGGCTTTCGGTTTAAGCTGAATGAAGGTTTCAATCATCGTCAATGGTGCAGGGTCTGTGGCCGTATCTGCGCGTCCAATTTTCCCGAATACCGTTTCAACCTCGGGCAAGGTTGCAATAAGCTTGTCCGTCTGCTGTAAAAGCTCTCTGGCTTTACCCACTGAAATACCCGGGTAGGTTGTAGGCATATACATCAAATCGCCTTCGTCCAGTTCGGGCATAAATTCACTACCTAGTTGGCTTAACGGCCAGTACATGGAAAGCAACAAGCAAAATGCCCCCGCCAAAGTGAGCAGTGGGTAGTTAAGCAACCGCGTCAGCAATGGTTGATATACGCGCTCTAAAGCTCTATTTACCGGGTTCTGGGCTTCAGATCGTATTTTTCCGCGTACAAAATAACCCGCCAGCACAGGTACCAAGGTAATTGCCAGCGCCGCAGCTGCTGCCATGGCATAGGTTTTGGTAAAGGCAAGAGGCGCAAAAAGACGCCCTTCTTGTGCTTCTAACGCAAAAACAGGAATAAAGGATACGGTTATAATTAGGAGCGCAAAGAATAAAGCTGGGCCAACTTCGGTGGTCGACTTAATCACCAGTTCCCAACGTTTGGCTGCCGAAAGCTTTGCAGATGTTGGCGCAGAGGCTGGTAAAGATGTTTGCGACTGGGCACTCCCTGGTCCCACCTGACTTGCTGAATCCCTTTGACTCGCTGAGGCTCCCTGACTTGATGGAACAGCATGCTGATGAATGTGCTTGTGTAAATTTTCAACCACAACAATAGCGCCATCCACCATTGCACCAATAGCGATAGCAATGCCACCTAAAGACATGATGTTGGCATTAAGTCCCTGCAGCTTCATTACGATAAAGGCGGCGAGAATACCAATAGGCAAACTGATTAACGCAACCATAGATGAACGTATGTGAAACAAGAAGATAGCGCATACCAGACCAACAACCAGCAATTCCTCAACTAGCTTATTGGTGAGGGTATCGACGGACTTATCAATAAGGGTGGAGCGATCGTACACGGGAACGATATTCACCCCTTCCGGCAAGCTCGCTTTTAATGAATCCAGCTTAGCTTTAACCGCATCGATAGTGGCTTTTGCGTTTTCGCCATAGCGCATAACTATAATGCCGCCCACGGTTTCGCCATTCCCGTTTAGTTCAGCAATACCGCGGCGCATCAACGGGCTTTCTACCACTTGTGCTACATCATTAATCGTTATGCTAACGCCGTCCTTGATAACACCTGTAGGCAACGACAGTATGTCGTCAATGCCCTGAATGTAGCTTTGCGCACTAACCATGTACTCTGCCTCGGCCATTTCAATAACCGAAGCGCCTGACGCGCGGTTACCCCGTTTAAGGGCAATTTCTATCATGGATGGCTGAATGTTGTAGGCACGTAATTTTTCAGGGTCGACAATAACTTGGTATTGTTTAACCATCCCTCCAACAGACGCCACTTCAGATACGCCTTCAACTGACTGAAGCTCAAACTTCAAGAACCAGTCTTGCAACGCCCTCAACTCACCAGCATCTAGCGCATTTGGCTGACTAGCATCGTTCTCCAACGCATAAATGTAAACCCAACCTACCCCTGTCGCATCTGGACCTAACTGAGGTGTCACGCCTTCTGGAAGTTGCGAAGACGCTTGGCTTAGGTATTCCAGAACACGGCTTCGAGCCCAGTACATGTCTGTATCGTCATCAAAGATTATATATACGTAGGCATCGCCGAAGAATGAATACCCTCGCACCGTCTGTGCGCCAGGCACTGACATTAGCGCAGAGGTGAGAGGAAACGTCACCTGATCTTCCACCACTTGCGGCGACTGACCGGGATAGTTTACTTTCACTATAACTTGGACATCAGATAAATCAGGGATAGCATCGACGGGGGTGTTTTTCACCGCCCAGACACCAGCAATACTGAGCATAATAGCGCTCAGCAATACCAGTATTCTATTGTTTACCGACCAGCGAATTACCGATTCAATCATGGTGCATATGCTCCTTATGATTTATCGATTTTTGTTCTGCCGACTTGTGAACCATTGACTCGTGGGCATCGCTTTGCTCTCCATCGCCCTTCCGCTCGCCCGCATTATGGTTATGATTGCTGTGACCTGAGTCATGCACCATGCCCTTGTCCACCGCATGTTCACTATGTTTATGCATATCAATAACCATGAATTCTTCGCCAGTCACAAAGGTGAACATGATGTTGTCGCCTTCTCTGAACTGAGATAAGTCAATATGATTTGATACCGAAAATGACATTGTCGCAGGTCCCCGTCCCCATTTTTCAATCGGTCCGCGAGCGATCACTAACTTTGCGTTATTCGAAGCGCCATTCGTTTCGGTGTCAGCCGGCAATTCAATTGCCTCAATAGTACCTGTTGTCGTGGCCTGGTGATCGGGCGCTTTCATTCGCTCAAAGTCACTGCTTTTCGACGACTCTGAATCAATCAAAAATTGTGCTGATACCACCACATCATCCTCTGGCAACAAGCCTTCGACGACTTCAAAATGTGTACTATCGCTTTGCCCCAGCGTTACCCGTACCGACTTAAAGTTGCCATCGCCATCACTGAGTACTACTTTTGCGCCCTCAGCCGTGCGAATAACGGCACTGCGAGGAACCAGTAACGCTGCCTTGCGTTGAGTAGGCTTTATTCCAACGTGGGCAAACATATTGGGCTTTAACGTGTGGTTGTTATTGTTTAGCGGTATGCGCACTTTCAGGGTTCGCGTTGTTTCCGACAAAGACGGATAAATATACTCTACGTGACTTTCCCATTTAGCATCGGACCCATGGTCCATTTCGTCGAGGGTAACCACAGCGCCATTATGAGGCGCTATGATTTGCGCGTACTTTTCAGGCACCTCTGCAATCACCCACACCGTATCTAGCTGTGCGATGCTCATCAAGGTTGTCCCGGGCTGAACGTAAAACCCCTCCCGAATATTCAGAGCTTCTACCACACCGCTTTGCGGCGCGTTAAATGTGACGGTTTGTGTTACTCGTCTAGTTTTTTGCAATGCTTCAATAACGCTCTTTGATAGCCCCAGCGTTCTTAGGCGCTCGGCTGCGCCCTGAATTAAACGTGCGTCTCCTCGCTTAAGGGCTAAAACGTATTCTTCTTGTGCGCTAACTAATTCTGGCGAATACAGGGTATAAAGTGCCTGTCCTTTTTCTACTTGCTCACCTTGAGATTTAATGAAAAGCCTGTCGACCCAACCTGATACTCTAGGGTGGATGTGCACAATGCTATCTTCATCGTAAGCAACGTTGCCCACCGCCGTTACGGTCTGTTGAAGTGCTCCAATGGTAACGGGCGCGACTTCAACACCTATATTGTGCTGTACATTTGGCGGAATCATTACGGTACCAGGCGTACGCTCATTACTTTTCGCAGATGTTGCGTCGTCATTGGCGTATACCGGCACCAAGTCCATTCCCATCGGCGACTTTCCCGGTTTGTCACGGCGATAGCTGTCATCCATAGGCGCTACCCAATATAAAGGGGCTTTATCATCAGTTTCGTCGCTAAGGGCACTTTCGCCATTTCCGTGTTTTGATGAATCAGACAACAATAGTGAAGCCAAGCCGAACGCTAATAGGCCGCCAAATAGCAGACCTACTAGCAAACCTTTTATTAGCGTGCTTTTTGTATCTGGAGCAGGGTGAGTTGAAGATGTCATATTAACTACTCTTTATTCGAAAAAATGGGCGTGAGTGGGCAGGTACAAATAAGCAAGTGACGCCAATGTTCTGGCGCGCTCGATGTCGATTTTGAGTAAATCATCCTGTACCTGTACTTGCTTGAGATTGGCATTGACAACATCACCGATATCACCGGTGTCTGTGGTATAAGCTGTCAGTTCAGCTTCAGAAAGTTGCCGTGTTTCACCAATTAACGCCGTTTCATAAAGCGCTTTGCGCTCACTTAGCGCTGACAAGCGTGATTTAAGCACCTCTGCATTCGCGGCAAGCTCGTTCACTTTCAAGCGGAAGTCCGTTTCAGACGCACTCATTTTGGAAGCCGCTGCGGCTATTGAAGCGTCTTGACGAGATTTATTGAAAAACGGAAGGTCTACTTGAACACCCAATGACACAAAATCAGCTCGGCTTGCGCCATTTTGTGCATCTTGTCTGTATCCATAACTTGCTTCAAATGCCCACTGAGACTTAGTTTGCTCTCGCGCTATGTTCACATTTTGCGCTTCTATCTGGGTCTGAATTTGAAGCAGCATAGCCTCAGGATGATGCTGTAGTATTGAAAAAGGCTCACTGTTCTCAATAACCGTTAAGAACGAAGAAAGGCTGAGGTGGCTGTCGTTTAAGATAGCATCGAGCTCGATACGCGTTGGATAAGAAGGCGTTGATTGAGCCAGCGGTGCGCTTACAGAGTCATCTAGCGGCGCACCAAACCATTTTGAAAGTGCCGATCTCGCTTCATTTTTTTGCTGGTAGGCCTGCACATATTTGTCGTCTAGTGACAACAATGCCAAGCGCACTTGCAGTATGTCTTGTTGCGCCGCTGCACCAACGCCTTGGCTGTATCTGGAGTCAGTAAAATCGAGTAGCTGTGTAAGCAATGATTTCTCTTTGTCCAATAATCCAATGCGACGTGTTGCATAGACCCAATCTAACCAGGTAAGGGTAACCTCACGTTTAAGCCACGCCTTTCTCGCTTGGCTCTCTACCGACATTTGATCAGCCATAACCTGATACTTTTGCTGGCTGTAGAGGTTTTCATCACCTCGCGGTAACTGCTGCTTCAAACCAACTTTAAATTGCGTCATAGGCTCTTGGTCAAATGCGAAGCCATCGGTAGGCAAGTTTTGTACAGACGCTGAAACCTGTGGATTTGCCCAATATGATGACGCTTCAGCTTCTGCATTAAAGCGATCCTTTCGATGCGCATTCCCTTTAAGCAAAGGGTCGTATTGAATAGCTAACTGCAGCGCTTGTTCCAGGCTTAGGGTCTGCGCGACAACAGGCTTATTAGCCATCAAAAAAGAAGAAAGCACAAAAATTAAGGCGAACAAGGCGCTTACTTTACAAGGTCTGTTAGCGCTTTCGTTCACTTTTTTAGGTACCGAATAGTTGCTCATGTATAACATCACTTTTCAGGTGTAAGGCGTGTTGACGTTGCCCCGCTCTTCGCTAAATTCGACAAAGGGAATTAGCAAAAAGGCTTACCACGCGTTACATAGATAAAAGATTAGAGACATCTCAAAACGACTAGACGACGTCGTGACATAAAAACGTCTCTGCTGCGAAATAAATCCGCGAGATAGATCTATGCTGTGAAAAGTGACTTAGGTGGGCGAAACTGCCCGAAGTGAGGAGATGAGCGCTGCCCCAGTATAGGTGCAGTGGCAGCCATTCTGGCTACCGATATTTCGGTTTCAACGGTAGGCTGAATGAGCGCACTCGCGCTAAGGTTAAAACAGTGATCGGCTGGGCAATTACATTCATCCTTGCAGCAAGACATGTCGCTCATCTGTGATGCTTTCACGCTATTCACGCCTGCATCGCTAACTTGTAGGCCGTCGAACTGAGCGGGTTTGCTCTTGCTGTTTTTAGCACTTAAATCCGCATGTTGTGATGACAATTCTTGGTGCTGACAATGTGTATTAGCAGACTCAGGCATTCGAACCTGATGGTTAGCATGAGCAGCATCCGACTGCGGTGTCATCACCGACATTGAATGGGCATGTTCGTATGAATGTTCGATAGATACAGCGCTCCCTGACGACACGAGGGCCACCATTAAAAACAGTGTAAGGATAAACGAACTTGCATTCGCCGACCTATACCGTTTGCGCGTTAAACTAATCCGAAACTTTCTCAAATACTGTACTCAAAATATTGCTGTCTATTGTGCAACGAAATAATAGCGTGATGTAACCAAGCAGTAAAGCTAGCCGTTAATGTCGCTAAGCTAGGGCCTGTTGACCTTTGTTGTACACCAGAGATCAACAGGCCCCAGTAACTTATTCAAACTGAGACAGGTAATCTCGCATTATTCAAACTGAGACAGGTAATCTCGCAACATAAGGCCCATGGTTGAAAATAGCGGGTTTGCTTTAGGTACCGCACACTCTTCTTGCTGATTAACCATGTTTGCGTTGAAATTCATTTTATTGAGCAAGCTTGTATTCACAACTAAATCTGCATGGCACAACCCGTACGATTCATCGATAACGAAAAAGGTATTCGGACCTTTACTTGCGTCCATTAACTGCTCTATGCCGCGAATTGGCGTGGTTACATCAGCTTGAGAATGAGCGGCAAATAGCGGCACTTCAATTTGCTGTCCTTCCTCGACTTTGTCCCGAATGATGTTTATTAAATCCATCAATTCCAACCCTGCTAAACCTGCCACATTTGGATACTTATAAGGGTTGGGGCCATGAGTTTGATAGGTTCCATCAATAATTCTGGCTAAAAGTTTAATGCCCCAAATTCGAGACATACTTTCAGCATTATCAGACAGCGCCAGCGCGCCAGAAAATAGCATAAGACCATCAATATTATTTACCTCGTTTCCTGCACTATCCAGATAATGTTCAACCGCCAGCGCACCACCTGTAGAGAAGCCACCTACAAGCAAAGTATCACCCATGCTATCAGCCAATTTAATGACTTCATCAACATGCCCCTGCCAGCGCTCAGCTAAATCCCAGTCAGACATGTCATCGTCGGCATCTCGTTTACCATGCCCAGGCAAAAGCGGCACGACTACAGTGAAACCCTGTTCAAATAAGATGTTGGCGATTTCACGCATGAAGAAAGGTGAGTCGCTTAAGCCGTGGATAAGCACTGCCACCTTGCTGCTTGATTTGTTGGTCAGCATGAAAGGCGAATTGCCTTCATTGCGCAATACGTTGCTGCATACCGAAAAACGATTGAGTGCCGTTTCTCTACACAGCTGGGTTTGGCCCCACTCTTTTTCGTAAAATGCTTTGAACTGATTTTGAAGGTCTGAAAAACTTCTGCTTTTCATTTCGCTCGTATCGGGTATAGATAAATTTGCGGCTATAGCCATATTTACACCTAAAAGCGCAACAATACCTATGAGCATTTTTACAAAAAACTTCGATGACACTATTATTCTCCGCTACGGATAATTAATAAAAAACGGGAGCAGTTTACCATGCTCCCGTTTCTTGTGACGATTAATACGTATATTACGTTAGCTAAAGTAAACCTCTAGATCGTCAGAACCACCGATATGTTTACCACCGATAAAGACCTGCGGCACAGTTTCACGACCGCTAATCGCCGTTAAGCTGGTTAGTGATGCATCTTTACCCAACACTATTTCTTCGTACTCGTAGCCTTTTTCATCAAGCAGTTTTTTCGCTTTAGCACAGAAAGGACAACCCGGTTTTGTGATAATAGAAACAGGTGCGTTAGTTTGCTCCTCTGGCGCAATGTAAGCCAGCATGGTATCTGCATCCGACACCTCAAACGGGTCGCCAGCTACATCAGGTTCAATAAACATTTTGTCTACCACGCCATCTTTCACTAGCATCGAGTAACGCCAACTTCTTTTGCCGAAACCCAAATCCGCTTTATCGACTAGCATACCCATGCCATCGGTAAATTCTCCGTTACCGTCGGGAATAACGGTTATGTTAGCGGCTTCTTGCTCTGCGGCCCATGCATTCATAACGAAAGTATCGTTTACCGATACACAAACAATCTCATCAATGCCGTGCTTCGCAAACTTTTTCGCTAAAGCGTTATAGCGAGGCAAGTGGGTAGAAGAACAGGTTGGTGTAAAAGCACCTGGAAGTGAGAACACCACGACATTTTTGCCAGAAAATAATTCATCTGTCGTTTTCGTTACCCACGTCTCACCTTCTCTGCACGGAAATGAAACGCTAGGTACTTTTTGGCCTTCTTTGGAAGTGAAGCGACTTTCTGACATAACAACCTCTTATCGGTAATCTCAATTATAAAGTAAGAAGACTAGAATGAGTTTTTGCACAAATCAATAGGTATTGTCTTACATTCGTTAATATCGATTTTGATGCTGAACCTAGCTGATAGCCTGCCTATGCTTTGAGTGGAGGTTAGGTACGGTCGTGACACCATTCACGACCCACCGTAACGCTCAGTATTTTAACATAAGCGATATTCGAGGGTTATCACCATGATTATTTTGGTTGGTGGAGAAAAAGGCGGTAGCGGAAAGAGCTGCCTGGCACAAAACATTGCAGTGTATCTTCGCACTGAAAAAGGTGCCAAGGTGTTAATGGTCGACTGTGACCCGCAGCGAACGACCTCAGACTGGATCCAAGAGCGTAAAGCTAACCCTCGTCTCGCTGAAATTAACTGTGTTCAGTTATACGGTAAAATACGTAACGAATTACTTAGCCTGCGTCAGTATTACGATTACGTTGTAATAGATTGTGGTGGACAAGATAACCTAGCGCTTCGCTCGTCAATGGCTGTTGCTGACCATATACTGATTCCACTTAGACCCAAACGTCGCGATCTCAAAACGGTACCTCACATGGAAGATATTTTATCTACCTGTAAAATGGTTAACCCGAAAATGAACGCCGCGTTCGTTATCACACAGTGCCCTTCTCTACCTAGCCTGGCAAACCGTATTCTAGAGGCAAAAGAAGTGTGTCGCTCATTTGGTATTCCCGTCCTAAACTCTGTTACTTTTAGTAGAAACATGTATGACGATTCAGAAGAGTCAGGGCAGTCAGTTATTGAGAGTGAACCAGAAGGTAAAGCGGCCACAGAAATAAGAACCTTGTTTGAAGAGCTACTAGCTGGCAAAGTGGAGGATGCTTATGAGTTTACTCAACCTCAAAAAGTCGAAGCCGTTAGCTAAGCCCAATCTACGAACTGTAGAAGATTTTATCGACGATGCGCTGCTTTATGCCCAAGGTAAAGTGGATAAAAAGCAACCATCGGCGGCAAAAAACGATTTAAAAGACGTTCGTACAGACCGCGTCGTGCCGATAAGAAAGCCTGCAAAATCAGAAGGTATGCGACATGCTACCTTTACGTTAACACCGCAATGTATTGAAAAACTTGCAAACATTGCCCAAAAGACAGGTAAAGCCAAGTCTGCACTGATTCGAGAGTGGATTGAAAACAACAGCATAAATTAGACTAAAGTATAAACCCAAATACGTATTTCATTCGTTTTATCCTTCACAATAATAATGTTGCCTTGGCGTTAGCCTACTGGGATACTCACCGACAGCATGTTCTGACAGCGTATAGGAGATACAATCGAATGGGCCGTGAAGGATTTAGCACAGTGCGCGTGCTGGTGTGTGCCCTGCTAATTGCTGTGCATGGCGCACAGGTAAAAACGGTAGAAGCGTTCGAGCTTTTCAATACCGAGATTGCTGATGTCGAGAACCTTTTAAATGCCAAGCAATATGCTGACGCCGATAGCAAGGCACTGTTGCTTTTAGAGCAAGCGCTACAACAGCAACAAATGTCTGCTGATACATTTTCTGCCCTCGGACTCTTACTTCAAAACGCATCGCGTTTTGAGGTGTCAAAAGCCATTTTTAATGCCGCCTTAGAGCGCTACACCACAGATGGTGAACTAAACAAAATGGCGTCAACGCTATTACAACTAGCCACCTCAGAAAGACACCTCTCAAATTATGCCATTGCACTGACTTATGTGCGTCGCGCTATGTCTATTGCTCAAATTGAGCGTAATGAATTACTTAAGGCTCAATTGAACCTTGAGCTAGGCATAATTCAACAAGAACAAGGCGAAATTGAAACCGCTTTGGAGCCGTTAAAGCAAGCGCTACGTTATTTTCGTGAAAATAACATGGCCAATGAAATGAGTGTTACGTTGCTGCGCATCGGTGAGATATACAGTTTGCTCAACCAAGCTACTTTGGCTCATACCTACTACCAAGACGCTTTCGACAGTATCGAGGAAACACAGGAGACCCGATTACTTGGTGTGATCAAAACTCGTATTGGTGCCCTGTCTCTCAAAACAGGCTCTGTAGACCAAGCGATAAGAGCAATTAACGAAGGTCTTGTACTCCTGCTATCCACCTCTGATGTAGGGGCCATAGCCGAAGCAAAAATGCTATTGGGAAGAGCATCGGTTGAAAACGGCGATACGGCTAAAGGGCGAGAGTTATTGCAGGAAGCCATGCAATTTGCCGACTCATCGGGTCAGGCAAAATTGGTCAAAGAAGGCAGACTCGCTTTAGCGCAAGCCTATATGAAAGAGCAGAGTTTCGAATTAGCCTTGGAAGAGGCTCGCACGGGTACCATTGACGCGAGAAAAAATAGAGACCTTAGAGGACAGCTTAGTTTTCTTTCGTTACAGCTAAGCGCCTTTGTATCACTAGGTGAATTCAAAAAAGCCTTAGATATTCAATCTGTTATGCAGCAGCTGCGTGAAGTACTACTTGATTCAGAAAACAAGTCTGCCATTGAAGGCCTGCAGGCTGAGATTGAGCTTGTGAGGCAATCTAGGACGTTGGAGAAACTGGAAGAATCCAAGCAGCTGGCGTTAGCGCAAGCTGAGCGAGAAAACCTGCAGACGACTCTTTTTTGGAGCATATCATTAGCAGCGTTACTCTTGACGTTTTTAGTGTGGAGCCGCTACAAACAACGTCAGCAAACGATTATTTTGCGCCGAGAAGTACGCCAGCAAACACTCAATCTTCAAGAAAAAAATCAAGAACTGGAAAGAGCCTATAAAACGCTAGAAGAGGTAAGCCTGCGCGATCCGTTAACGGGTTTGTACAATAGGCACTACCTCGAATCGCAGCTTCCCGGTGAAATAAGGCGCAGCCAGTTCTCGGCGAAACAAAGCCCCAGCACAGGAAAGACGAAACAAGACTTACTTTGCTTACTTATTGATATCGACCACTTTAAGCGCATCAACGACGACTATGGGCATATTGCCGGCGATAAAGTGCTATCAGCGTTTGCCAATGTCCTCAAAAAGGTGTTCAGACAAACGGATTTAATTATTCGATGGGGAGGCGAGGAGTTTTTGGTGGTTTGTCGCCAATCTACTCGTGAAGAGCTCCCTGAGGTTGCCGAGCGCTGCCGAGAAATGGTCGCAAACACTCCTTTTGATATCGGCTTAGAAAAACCAATCAATATTACTTGTAGCATTGGCTTTTCGCTGCTTCCTCCAGATAGAGAGGAAGACTTTGATACCGCGTGGAAACGCACATTCGCTGTTATCGATTACGCGCTGTATGCCACTAAGTTATCAGGGAGAAATGGATGGGTTGGCGTAATCGAAACGCTTAAAACTCCAAGGGAATACCCCACTCCACTAGATACGAAGTTTAATTTTCCTGGTTCGAGAATTGCCACATCGTTCAACAACGTGGCAAGTATCAAATGGCCGGAGACCCTCGAGAAATAGCAGTAGAGGAATAGAGATATGTACAGAGGAAGCTGCAGCTGCCAAGCAATTCAATATGAAATTGATCATATCGGAGAGCTTGACGCCGATGACGAAACGCTAAGCCATTCAGATACCAGGGAACTGCGCGTTACAGTTGAAAAAGAGCAGCTGGTTATTGACTGTGCACCGTCAGCGCTAGCGGAACTACACGAGGCTAATGACGAAACCCACCACGTGTGTAACATTTGTGGGAGCGTTATCTTTGTTGAGCGTGGCTCTAACCAAGTGTCGGTTGAGGTGACCTTCAGCGGTCATGACGTCTTAGCAGAGTCTCACTGCCAGTTTGTATTTTAGGTGGGTACACAAGGATAAAGGCGAACTGCGCGTTCGCCCAGATATCAACAGGTGAGAAGTACATTTCTCTCCTGTTTGGTAGTCATGTCTACCCTAGTCGCTATTTTTGATGTCTTCCATATGGTATTTATCAATGAGCGAATACAACGTGGGACGAGTGACGCCAAGTAATTCTGCCGTTTTTGACATATTCTTATCTGCTTTTTGATAGGCCCTGCGAATAGCTCGACTTTCAGCAATTTCTCGCACTTCACGCAGATTCAACGTTTCAGGCTCATCATGGGCATCTACAGGCATCAAGCCTAAATCGTCAGGTTGAATTACCGTACCTTCAGCCATAATAACCGCAGACTTTAGCTTGTTTTGCATTTCTCGAATGTTGCCCGGCCACTTATGGGCTAGCATGGCGTTAACTGCAGTTTCTGAAAAGCTCTTCGCTTTAGCTTTGAATTCTTCGCGATAAATATTCAAGAACGTACGTGCAAGTAAAATAATGTCTTGGTCTCGTTCACGTAAAGGAGGAATCATAATCGGCATTTCCCCCACACGGTAATATAAATCTTCCCTGAATGTTTCTTGTGCCACCATAGCCTGTAAATCGCGGTGCGTTGCACAAATTACGCGTATATCAACGGGAATTTCATTGCGTCCACCAACACGTTCGATCACGCGCTCCTGCAGAAAACGAAGCATCTTAGCTTGCAGACCAATGGGCATATCACCAATTTCATCTAAAAATAGTGTTCCGCCTTGTGCTGTTTCTATCTTGCCGACGGTGGTTTTGTTCGCGCCAGTAAACGCCCCTTTTTCGTAACCGAACAACTCACTTTCTAGTAAGTTCTCTGGGATAGACGCACAGTTAATAGCAACAAAAGGTTTGTCTTTTCTAGGGCTGTGTTCGTGAATACTGCGCGCGAAAACTTCTTTACCTGTGCCACTTTCACCAAGTAACAGAGTGCTTATGTCGGTATTGGCAATTTTCTCAGCGCGACGTACCACTTTTTGAATAGCTTCGCTGTTACCCACTATTCTGGACATACCAGAACGGGTGCGGGCAAGAATGCTATTCTCATGCTCTAACTTAGACAGGTTAAGCGCACGGTGCACCAATAATTTGATGGTATCTGAATCGATAGGCTTCTGATAAAAATCGTATGCCCCAAAATCGATTGCTTTTAATGCGTGTTGTTTATCGTTATTACCTGTAACAACGATAACTTTGGTTCTAGGCGCTAGCGCAATGATGTCGTGAAGAATACGCAAACCTTCCGACGCATTCGCTGGATCTGGCGGAAGCCCTAAATCTAGGGTAACAACCTTAGGTTCAAAACGACGGAGCTGGGCTATGGCAGATGTGTGATCGTCCGCAAAAACAACGTTGTAATCGGTAAGACTCCATTTAAGTTGCTTTTGGATACCTAAATCATCATCTACTACCAAAATGGTATCGGTCATTTCATCATCCTATTATTCTACTTCATCCATCGAAAGGGAGTGGATTTGATAATATCCACTTTTTAGTTATACACCCTATCCTATCGGAAAATGCAGCGTAAAACAGCTACCGCGTCCAGGTTCACTTTGAACAGTTAGTTTGCCACCGATAGACTCGATATATGTTTTTGCATCATATGCACCAATCCCCATACCAGCATTGCCTTTCGTGGTATCAAATGGCTTGAATAGTCGCTCTTCAATAAACGCTTTATCCATACCTGACCCTGTATCTTCTATCAAAACTAGCTGCGTTTTGTTGTCAGAATTTCCAGTAATCACCACGTCGACTTCTCCGTCATCTGCGGTTGCCTGCTGAGCGTTGCTGATTAGGTGATAAAGCACGTTTGCCACCTTATCCTTATCAACCGTCACGGCCGTTTCTTTTAGCACATGAACTGTTGGTAGCGGACGTAAACCTGAACAGCGGTTGTTGACCACATCTTTGGCCAGCTCCGAAATCAAAACTTCTGAGTTTACACCTTCTTCAACGGCCTTCTTATCAGTCAGCTGTTTGAGCATTTTTTCCATTCTTGCCTTAGTATGCTCCAAGGTTTCGAAGGTGTCTTCGATAAATTCATGGTTGTGTTTATGCTGTTGAGCATTGGCAAGAATAAGGTCGACTTGAGCAAGTACATTTTTTAAGTCATGTAAAACGAACGCAGACATTCGATTGAACGCCGCAAACTGGGCGTTTTCTGCTACCACTTGAGCGGCCTCGTGGTGCTGCATGTACGTGCCTACTTGCTCAGATACGGCGGTTAGATAGTCTTTCACTTCCCAATTTAAAGTGATTTTTTCATTGTCTCCTGACGCGAGAACAGCAAATCCCCACAGTTTACCCTCTTTTAAGAAAGGCACGAAGAGTTGGTAGCCCCATGCTTTTAGTGCATCTCTATCTAGCTTTAACCCCTCGTAATCGAATGGTTTGACGAGGTAGGCGTCCGTATCAATGATCCAGCCATTTTTGTCGCTGTAACTTGCAAGCGTTTCCAACGTTGTACAGGTAGCGTTGTTTTCTTTCGAATCAGTTGACGATTCATTGTTATCTGTTGACGCAGTGTTTGTAATAGGTGATGCCTTAGCCACGCATTCATAGCCATTCTGCGTGACTTTAAACAGCAGACCTGACTCATATTGAATGGCGTTAAGCATTCCTGTTAGGCCAGCGTGGTAAACATCTGATGAGGTATCCCCTGCACGTGTTAACCACTGCGTTAATTTCACCCACTCAACCCGGTAGTCGAACTGATTCGCAAAGAAATGTTTAGTGATAAATACTTTTATCTTAGTGCGAAAGCCGTTGGACAAGAATACCGTGGCGAGCAATGCGAATGACATCACAACCAATATGATTTGAACCGTCGCTCCCCAGTTGCCTCCCATATAATTTATGGCGTAGCCGACAACAGCCATCACAAAAAGATAACCGCCCGCCACTAAGAGTAGAGAGCTGTGCAATACCACGTCCCGCGAGATAAAGATATCAATGCCCCAGTGATGAATTCGTCGAATCGATATGACGAGTAAGGGCATTAACAAGAAGTAAATATAGCCTCGTGCCGCTATGTAGCCAATTTCCACCTGGTTTACCATGGTAGCGTTTGCATAGGTAACGAACTCAAACAGGTTGGTTGCTCCCAGATAAATAATAATGGGTTTAAACGCCCACTGCTCACGCCCCGCCTGTCGATACACAACTTCCAGAAGAACAAGCACTTCTAATGACAGCACGATCAGTACAAGAAAGCTCCACGCGGGATTTACTACCAATAGATAAGGGGCGAGCAATGCTGCTAGTGCGGGGGCAATAATAATTAACGTTACTGGTCGTTTTAGAACGTCGAAGATATTACTAAAGCTGGTCTGTATACAGCCAGCCAAAAAGAGTAGCCATGCGAGCTGCTTAAGCACGTCAGCGCTGAGTAACCAGCTTAGCGAGATAGGTCCAAATAGCGAAGTGATTAAGGTTGTAGACCATAAAAAGGTGGCTGCGGTCGCCAACACCAATAAATGCTTGGCTACGCCGGGTTTGCGTACCGTTAACAACAGCAATAAAAGGGCTAAGTGCGCCAGACTATTTAACCCATAGCCTACATCTGAAATCATCCTTTTATCTCACCTTTATTATCATTATTTAGGAGATGAAATACAGGGAGGCGCATTGATGCAACGTCCCTGAAACCTTCGATATACAGCACATAACGTTTTCAGCTAGGTACGGTGCGCAGGCATCGCCCGCGCTATGATAAAAACTATCGTTTACGGATCACTAGTGAGCCAATTGAATACCCTGCACCGAAAGAGCAAAGTACTCCCACGTCACCGGCAACCAGGTCTTCATGGTTTAAACCAAACGCAATCACAGAACCCGCAGAAGCAGTGTTGGCAAACTCGTCCAACACAATTGGCGCTTCGGTACGGTCAGCATCGCGACCTAACAGGCGTTTGCAAATCAAGGTGTTCATATTGATATTAGCTTGGTGAAGCCACCAACGCTTGACGCCTTCTGGCGCAATGTCGTGACTCGCTAAATGCGCTTCAATATGCGCTGCTGCCAATGGACACACTTCCTTGAAAACTTTGCGACCCGCTTGATGGAACAGCTTATCAGGTCCATACGGATCAACGTCTTCGGCACGTGTCATGTAGCCAAAATTAGAACGAATATTGTTTGAGAATTTCGTCAATGCCTTGGTGCTTAGCACGTCGTATACGTGCTCACTTTTGGCGGTTTCAGCAAGCTCAAGCACAGTCGCCGTAGCCACATCGCCAAAAATAAAGTGACTGTCGCGATCAGCGTAGTTAATTTGCGGTGAGACCAACTCAGGGTTAATAACCAATACGCGAGTCGCATTTTTCGCGCTCAGCATTTCATAGGCGCGATGCATACCGAACGTTGCTGCAGAACAAGCAACTAGCATATCGAAACCAAACCCTTCAATATTAAGGGCTTCTTGTACTTCAATTGCAATCGCAGGATAAGCACGCTGGGTGTATGCACACGACACAATCACAGCATCAATCTCATCGGCAGTAACATTGGCGGATGCAAGAGCTAACTTGGCCGCTTCGACGGCAATTTCGGCTTGGTGAGAAAGTTCGTCATCTGCTCGAGGGGCAATCTTAGGCTTCATTCGAGTGATGTCTAGCGCACCCTCTTTTTGATAGATGTAGCGACTTTTAATTCCTGATGCTTTTTCGATGAACTCTGCACTTGAATAAGGCATTGCTGCTACATCACCTGATTCGATTTGCGCTTTATTTTCTTCGTTAAACGCATCTACGTAAGCATTGTAGCTATCTACGAGCTCTTCGTTAGTTATACTGTCTTTAGGGTGCCATACACCCACACCACTAATCACAACTTGCTGAGACATAGGCATTCTCTATTATTTGATAGCACTATGGCGGTATTGAGCATTGCGTTACTCTGTGTCCTAAACGCATCTATACCAGTGCAATTGAGCCTAATCGTATTTACCTTTAAAAATACGACTGCGTTTTATGGGTTATAGCTTACCTTAATCCTTAAACGGTGTAACCATAGTGAACGCAAGGAAAGCTCTATTCCTCCTTTTAATACCAGTCCGCATAGATAATTACCCACTCAGCGAGACTTAAAATGTTCGTAATCGTGGCGTGTTTTCGCAGGTATAGTGGCTCTACATCAAGGTGACACAACAAAGAGTAAGGACATTTAAAACTCGCCCTTCGGGAAGGTCTGGCAAGCTACCAATAAAAAAACCCCGCTTCAAAGCGGGGTTTCATGTAATCAATGCGGGAGCTTACAGCTGGTTGATTTGCCACACCGTTACTGTGCCGCTAACTTCGTTGCCTACAACAAGAAGAGGCACACCGCTTGGGCTGTCTTCAGCGCTAACAAAAACCAGGCTTTCTGGCGCTAAGTCACCAATGACATCGTCGCTTGTCAAACCTTCGGTTAGGTCACGGTTAATTACATATTCTGCAAATTGAACGTCATAAGGGTTAGTAACGTCGTATACGAAAATACCGCCCATGCGCTCTGTGCCGATAAACGCGTAAGTGCGATCGCCAACTTGACCCACGGTTAACGCTTCTGGCTCAGGACCTTTATTCTCTGAGCGCGAGTCGCTTGCATTTTCATCGTCACCATTGTTGAACTGCGCCCCATGAACCGACGCTGTAATACGTTCAAAATCATCACCCGAGTCATAAACCACTAAACCATTTTGATCCCAAATAGTGAATGAACGTGCACCGTAAGCGTACGCTGCATCGTACTCGCCGTTTCCGTCAGCATCACCCATAGCTGAAGTTACACGTAAGTCGTCCGCTTCACCTGTCGCCTGTAGCATAGCTAATTCAGAGTTGGCGGCGGCGGTAAGATCTTCTACTTTAACTTCGTCTGTATAAGCTAGACAGCCATCATCTTCGTCAAAATCAACACCACCTGCAGCAGTACATGCCGCCTCATCAGCAGCGTCAAAGAAGTACTCACGGGCATCGCCTTCGTTAGCGGTAAGAATGAAAGTCGCATCCTTCCATGTAAAGTTAGCAATGGTATCAGGCTGGTATACACCATAAATACCTGTGTACTGACCAAAACTCACCGCATCATTTTCTTGGATATCAATATTAAGTCCAGCCCAAGACTTAGTTCCTAGGCCGACGACATCTACCGTTAACTCTTCCAAGTCAATAATCGCAAGGCCATTGTTTTCCTGGAGACTAACGTATGCAACGTCGTTAGTAGCGGTGATGTATTCTGGTTCCAGATCTTTCGCTACCGTTGAGGTAATAGCTGTGCCGTTAATCGTGCGTCCTGCTGGGTTAGGAAACATCATTCCCTGCGCCATCAAATCTGCTTCAGTACCGTTTAGAGCAGTAAAGCCAACGGTCGTCCCCGTTTCTTCTGGCTCACCACTTGCAAGAATATTAATGACGCTAACAGAACCTTCAGGGTCAATGGTGTAGTCATCAGAAGGCTCACCCTCGTTCGCTACCAACACTTTGCCACCATCTGGCGTAAAAGTGACCATATCCGGTAGTGCGCCAACCTCGACAGAATCCAAAAAGGCTGGAGCAGAACTGTCTAGCCCGTTGTAGAACAACACATAACCGTTATCAGTTTTAACGTCTGCAGGTACAGCTACAGCCATAAGGTCACCGCTAACCGCAATACTTGTTAAGCTACCTAAAGTCACACCATTTATATCGGCAGGCAGTGCGATAGTGGTAAGCGTTAGCGTAGTGGTGTTTATCGGATCAGCCATAGTAGCCGTGCTTACGCTAGAGGCATCAATAACTGCTATTGTATTGGTCTCGCCGTTTGTCGCGTAAATCGTATTGGTCTCAGCATGGTACTGAACAATTTCTGCGGCCGTTTGATTGCCTAAGAAAGCACGACCAACGATATCCATTGCAATGCCGATTGACGCATCGGTACCATCACTTCCGTCTGTCCCTGGGTCACCTTGTTCCCCTTGAGGTCCTTGAGCTCCTGTTTCGCCCTGCGCACCGTCGTCACCATCAAGGCCACATCCCGTGAGCGCCGCTGATACTAAAAATGCAAGTAACCCGTATTTAAACTTATTACGCACTGCCATTTGATTTCCTTTTTATTTGTATTTTTGTCGTACGTTATGAGGCTCGAGAAACCCAAGGATTTTTCCACCTTGTTCTCGCAAAGCGAAGGAAGAAAACAGGGATCCCTAACCTTAGTACACCAGAAATTTTATGTAACTTCTATGTATAAATTAGAATCAGTTTATGACACAAATATTAAATAGGCAAAAGCGCGTAACTTTTCTATAACAATAGATGGCACACACGCCGCTTTAAATATGGACAGCACGGAGCAGTAGGCTCAAAGTAATCACACTTCGTTCATGCAATTGTAAGCATATATTTCAAATATCCTAATGCGTGTAAGGAAAAACGGTTTAGCTTAACAGCGGAACACGCTTCGCTTTTTCAAAGGTATAGTTTTATTTATAAGCACTATCTGATACTAATATTGCCAAATAGACGTATAAACTGAATGGGATAGTGCTTTAGCGCGCAAAAGTGAGCGAAGCGAGAACATTCAGTGATAAAAAAGGATTAACCATGAAATTGAAATTCACAGCTTCGGCAGTTATTGCCGCAGCGCTTACTTTAACAGCCTGTGCAACATCTCCTACGGGTAGAAATCAAGTGTTGCTCTATTCTGAAACTCAGCTCGCGCAAATGGGTGATCAGGCATTCACAGGCATGAAAGAAGAATTAAAAATTTCGAATAAAGCGGTTCAAAATTCTTACGTAGAATGCGTTGCAAATGCCATCACTGCTCAAGTACCAGCCACGGTATTCAATGGTCAATGGGAAGTCGTTGTATTCGACGATGAACAAGTTAACGCATTTGCGCTACCCGGTGGAAAAATTGGTGTCTATACCGGCTTGCTCAACGTTGCAGAAAACCAGCATCAACTTGCTGCTGTCATTGGCCATGAAGTAGGTCATGTTATTGCAGAGCATGGTAATGAGAGAATGTCTCAGTCAACATTGATAAACATGGGCAGTCAGGCGGTAGGCCAAGTTTTAGCCGCGAATGAAGTGCCCCAGTCAGGTCCTATCATGGCTGCGATCGGATTAGGTGTTCAAGTCGGTGTTCAACTTCCATTTAGCCGAACTCATGAATCTGAAGCCGATGTCATTGGTCTTCAGCTAATGGCGAAGTCTGGGTTTGACCCAAGACAATCTGTAAACTTGTGGCAAAACATGGACGCAGCAAGCGGCGGCAACCGCCCAATGGAACTTTTGTCGACTCACCCAGCACCTCAAACCAGAATTGATAATTTACAAGCGAACATGCCTAACGCCTATGCAGACTATCAAGCTACTGCTTACCGCCCAAACTGTCGCTAAAAGTAAGTAATACCATTTCGTATAGGTCATTACCCGCTCATCGAGAGTTAAAATGTTCGTAATCGCGGCGTGTTACGTCGCACTTAATCTTAGGATAAAAAAAACGCTGCGAAATGCAGCGTTTTTTGTTTGAAACCAACGAAATTATTCGCTGTCTGCTTTGTGAAGATGTACATCCATTTGTGGGAATGGAATTGAAATACCCTCTTCATCAAAACGCAGTTTAACGTTTTCAGTGAAGTCGAATTTAACACCCCAGAAATCGGCAGAATTCACCCATGGACGAACAATAAAGTTCACGCTGCTGTCGGCCAGTTCAGATACTGCAATTTTAGGCGCTGGCTCTGCAAGAATACGCTCATCAGCCGCCACCATTTCTTCAAGAATTCTTTTCGCTTTAAGAAGGTCAGCGTCGTAACCAATACCAACAACCATGTCTACACGACGCGTGTCTCTTGCTGAATAGTTAGTGATGTTGCCACCGTAGATGTTGCCATTAGGAACAATAATTTCTTTATTGTCTGGTGTGTTCATTGTTGTGGTGAAAATACCAATCTTAACAATAGAACCAGCAGTACCTGCAGCTTCGACAAAGTCACCCGCTTTAAATGGTTTGAAAACTAGAAGCATTACGCCAGCTGCAAAGTTCTTAAGCGAGTCTTGCAATGACAAACCAATAGCTAAACCAGCAGCACCTAATATAGCAACTAATGACGTTGTATCTACGCCTAGCTGATCAAGCGAAGCGACAATAACAAACAACATTAAAATGGCGCTAAGGATAGCTTCCAGGAAGTCCACTAGCATGCTGTCGTATTTAGACTTGGCCATTAGGCGTCTAAATACAGATAAAATGAATCCAACTACGATCCTACCTATTACATAAATCGCGATTGCCATCAGAATGTTAATCCCCCACGGGATGGCGTAATCGTTTATGTACCTTTCAACATCGCTTGCAGAAAAAAGCGAAAGTTTTTCTTCCATAATATAATCCTTGTCATGGTTAGTTGATAATTGCTCAAATAAGGTAGCAGCTATTTTATTTAAGACCAATATAATATGGCCTCAAACACAGTAAATTTGCTCTAAAGTCTAAGCTACATGGGTGTTTAAAAACGTTAGCATTATACAAAAGTAGCGGAAATTTATTTGTTTTACTTTAGGACTTACTGACCTTTTCTGTATATTTTTGCAGCGTTTTTTTTGCCATCTAGGCAAGGCGGATGTTTGACGGTGTAGTGACTCTAAATCGACAAGTTTCTATCCCGTTTAGGTGGCACACAGGCGCTAGAATGAAAAAACAAAAAATGAACACTTTTTCTTCGCTTGTCACACGCTTGTCACTCAACAAGCGCATTCTTCATCACGAAGCTTAAATGCGCTTTGTGTTTCTTTTCCATTTTTTGGAAGTTGCCGAGTTATAAGACATTTTTTTTGATGATTTTTTAGCCATAAAGTTTTAGACTAAAGTTTCATGAAAGTTGACTTTTCACTACGCCTCATCAGTGTGTGTTGAGCAACTTCATGAAGGAGCTTTAGCAAACTATGTCACGTAAAGGATTAACGCATGTTGCTTCTCATAACCCTGTTTTCGGTGGTTTTGTGTTTATTTTTATATTCACTGCGCACCGATAAAGGAAAACATACTAAGTACGCAAGAGCGGACTACCGCCCAGCAGCCCAATCGAAGTCTTCATCCAACGTGTTGAAATCTACTTCGAGAAACTCTTCGCCTTCCGCGGCCTAGAGAGTGAGTCATGTGATTCTTAAATAGGCAGCATGCTGTCGTTTGCGTAAGTTTTTGCATATTTACTTACGCGATGTTGTCGACAGCATTGCAACCTGTATCCACACACGTATTATACGCGTTAAAACTACACATCTGATTTGCTATGCGTATACCAAGAGTTTATTACCCCAATCCAATCCCGTTAGAACAAGAGTTTGAGTTAACTGAAGACGCCGGTCATCACATCGCGACGGTACTGCGTATTAAGCCCAATCGCCCTATTGTGCTTTTTAATGGCGACGGCAATGAATACAGTGCGCAAATTATTAGCGTTCAAAGAAAAAAAGTGACGGTTGAAGCCGACGCTTGTTTATCGCTAGCGAAAGAATCCCCGCTTCATTTGCACTTAGGTCAAGGGGTATCTAAAGGCGATAGAATGGATACCGTGCTACAAAAAAGCGTGGAACTTGGCGTATCAGAAATAACGCCCGTCATCACTGAACGCTGTACGGTTAAACTCGACGAGTCACGCTGGGAAAAGAAAATTCAGCAATGGCAGAAGATCATTATTGGCGCCTGTGAACAAAGCGGTCGCAACATTATTCCCGCGCTCAACTCCCCGGTTAGTCTTAATCAATGGTTGTCGTCTTCAACCAATACCACAAGATTAGTTCTCGCACCTGGCGCAGAGCAAAGCTTGGCAAGACAACCTTATAATGCTCAAGGCTTTCGTTTGCTTATTGGCCCTGAAGGTGGGTTATCTGAAACAGAAATTCATCAGGCAAACGAAAACGGCTATCAGTCGGTAAGTTTGGGCCCACGTATTTTGCGCACCGAGACAGCGGCGATTACAAGCCTAAGTATTCTTCAAGCTCAGCACGGCGACTTCTAAGTCAGTATTTTAGGCAGCTATATAGCAAGCATAGTGCTAGCTCAGTAACTTGAAGAATTCAGGTGTGCCCCCATATAAGTTTACAATCAGCTGGGCCATCTGAGCCGGCATTTTATCAACATTCAAGGTGAAAACATTATGCAATATACCGTTGGCGTAATTATGGACCCCATCGCGAGTATTAAGCCACATAAAGATACAAGCTTTGCGATGATGCTTGAAGCTCAGCGCCGCGGTGCAAAGGTTGTATATTTTGAATTAAAAGACCTGTATTTAGACAATGGTAAGCCTATGGGTTTAGGTAAAACCGTATCGGTCAAGGATCAAGCTACAGATTTCTACACCATTGAAGACGAGTCTACGTTGTATTTAGGCGACGTTGATGTGTTACTCATGCGCAAAGATCCACCCTTTGACAGCGAGTTTTTGTATGCGACTCAGGTGCTGTCGCTTGCGCAGGACGCGGGAGCGCTAGTTGTGAATAACCCTCAAGCGCTTCGCGACTACAACGAGAAGTTGTTTACGTCATACTTCCCAGAACACATTCCCAATACGTTAGTCACAAACAACCAAACGCTTATCCGTGAGTTTCACGCCAAGCACCAAGACATTATTTGCAAACCCTTAGACGGTATGGGTGGCGCGTCTATCTTTAGAGTGAAGCCTGATGGCAATAACTTAGGCGTTATTATTGAAACCCTAACCAAGTTAGGCACGCGCTACATGATGGTGCAAGAGTACCTTCCAGAGATTAAAGACGGCGACAAGCGCGTACTCATCGTTGATGGTGAAGTCATGCCGTACTGCTTAGCGCGACTGCCTACAAAAGGGGAAACCAGAGGTAACCTAGCCGCTGGCGGTACAGGACGCCCTCAGCCAATCTCAGATTCTGACCGCGCCCTAGCCGAAGCCATCGCGCCAACGCTCAAGGAAAATAACATTTTATTTGTAGGACTTGATGTTATTGGCAGCAAAATTACTGAAATAAACATTACTAGCCCAACTTGCGTAAGAGAAATAGAAGCAGCTTACGATGTTAATATAATGGGTGCGCTGTTTGACGCCATTGAAAAGCGCTTGGCCAGTAAATAAAGTAAGGTTGTATTGGTAACACAGTGCAGTTCGTATCGTAAAAAGCAAATATGAGTGGATAGAGCGCCTTTAGCTTCAATAGTGTAAAGGCCCTCACAGAGCAAAAGATAGTAGATAAAAGACAAACTATGACGGAATTAAAAAGCCTACAAAATCATTTTCTGGTCGCGATGCCTAGTTTGGACGATCCGTATTTTTCTCGCTCACTCATTTATATTTGTGAACACAACGCTGAAGGTGCTATGGGTATTGTAGTAAATCAACCCTCTACCATGAACGTGAAGCAGCTTCTTGAACAGACTGACAAAGAACTCACTGTGTCTGACGACAAAGCAGAGCAAATCGTGCTGGCTGGCGGTCCTGTAAGCCAAGAGCGAGGATTTGTGCTGCACTCGTCGCAAAGAGAGTGGGCATCTAGCTTAAAGCTTGCACCAGGGGTTATGGTGACCACCTCCAAGGACATTTTGACTGCTATTGCCAATGATGAAGGCCCTGAAGACGTTTTGATTGCTTTGGGGTACGCGGGCTGGACAGCCGGTCAGCTTGAGAAGGAAATGCAGGAAAACGCATGGCTCACCATCGAAGCTGACGAAGAAATTCTGTTTAACACGCCTATGCACAAGAAATGGCAAGCAACAGTAAATAAACTCGGTGTGGATGTATGGCAGCTAGCACCGGGAGCGGGACATGCCTGATATAGGAAATCGTACGGTACTTGCGTTTGATTTTGGTACCAAAAGCATTGGCGTGGCGGTAGGTCAGGAAATTACCGGTACGGCTTCCCCTCTTGCAGCGCTGAAGGCACGAGACGGTATTCCTGACTGGACGTTAATAGAAAAGCTTTACGAAGAATGGCAACCGCATATCGTGGTGGTGGGTTTACCGCTTAATATGGATGGTACTGAGCAGGAGATGACTCAACGCGCCCGCAAATTTGCAAACCGTCTACATGGGCGTTTTAAAGTGGCCGTTGACACCTGTGATGAGCGATTGACTACCACAGACGCTAAAGCCATGCTGTTTGAGTTAGGTGGCTATAAGAAACTGACTAAAGATAAGGTTGATAGTGTGTCGGCCTGTGTAATATTCGCTAGCTGGAGCGAGAGTCAGTACGAATAATTGTTAGGGCCTGTTGACCTTTGTATGCTGCTGGCTCTTGCTATTATTACTTTTCTGCCCCACACTGCCAGCAGACATCAAAAGCAGCGCCGTTTTGTTCACTGCACTCACCACAAATCCAGTCTTCACTAGATAATGCCTTATCGTTTGATTTCTGAATGAAGAGCTCAATAACTTTCGACGCTCTTGCATACCAGCTATCGTCAACAAGCCAAACTTCCTGCTGAGAATCTTGCCAAGGCAGCTCTCCGATTGCGCCACTGGCAAACTCATTTTTTACCATATAAGGAATAGATAAAGCATCAAGCTCGCTGCGAACCGCTTGAAGTTCAAAAGCGTCTTGTGAAGTGAAGAGTTTTTTCAATGGCTACCCTCTTGTTAAACACAAAAGCAGCCCGTGGGCTGCTCATCATGCGAGAAAAACGTGTCTCTCTACTGCTTTATTTCAGTAAGCGTTTCAAATGCAGCTCCCCCTAAAGGGATTTCAGCATAAAGCGAAAGCAATTAGTCATCCATATCAATAGATACATTTGACAGTGTACCTAAGCTAGAACCGTCGCTGGTATCAAGCTTGATCATTAAGCGCAGGTCATTAGGCGAGTCGGCGTGGTGCAGCGCTTGGTCCATATCAATCTTACCCGCTTTGTACAAATCATACAGGGCCATATCAAAGCTCTGCATGCCCTGCTCTTTGCCTTTTTTCATTGCTTCTTTTAACGCGCCTATTTCATTGCGCTGTATTAGGTCGCGCACTAGCGGCGAATTAAGCAATATTTCTATTGCCGCAACCCTACCCTTGCCGTCTGGCGTAGGTACTAGTTGCTGCGCAACAATGGCGCGGATGTTTAAGCTTAAGTCAAAGCGCAACTTATCGTGCTGATCTTTCGGCGCTAAATGCATAATACGTTCAATAGCTTGGTTCGCGTTGTTAGCGTGCAGCGTAGCCACACACAAATGCCCTGTATCAGCAAACGACATGGCATATTCCATGGTTTCCATTGAACGAATTTCACCAATAAGAATGACATCAGGCGCCTGACGTAGCGAACTTTTAAGGGCGTCATCGAAAGACTGAGTATCTATGCCCACCTCGCGCTGGGTAATAACACAGTTTTTATGCTCATGAACAAACTCAATGGGGTCTTCAATAGTCAGTATATGCCCGTGCGAATTTTCATTTCTATGCCCAATAAGCGCAGCCAATGACGTTGATTTACCCGTGCCTGTTCCACCTACAAATAGAACAAGACCGCGTTTAGCCATAATAATTTCTTTTAATACTCGCGGCAGACCCAAATCATCAGCTTTCGGAATTTGAGTAACGATGCGGCGAATCACCATGCCCGCTTGGTCACGCTGCCAAAATGCAGAGCAGCGGAAACGACCAATGCCCTCTCGTACTATGGCGAAATTACATTCTTTGGTCGTGTGAAACTCATTCTGCTGTTTTTCAGTCATCGCTTCGTGAACCAGCGCCAGCGATGCCTCTTCCGAGGTCGCGCTTTCCGTCACTGGCGTAAGTTTGCCGTTAATTTTGGCACTTACCGGAAACCCCGCCGTTACGAATAAATCCGATGAGTTGGTATCGACCATTTTTTGTAGTAGTGAATCTAACATATTGGCCTCTAGAAACTGTTCATCGACTGTTTATCAACTGACTTTGCTGCGGCGTCTTGTTTGGTGATAACCCCCATCGCCACTAAGCGCTGAAGACACTGATCCATAGTTTGCATACCGTGAGCCTGACCCGTTTGAATAACCGAGTACATTTGCGGCACTTTATCTTCTCGAATAAGGTTACGAATAGCGGGGATCCCCACCATGATTTCATGAGCCGCAACTCGGCCCCCACCTACTTTCTTAAGCAGTGTCTGTGAAATAACCGCACGCAATGATTCCGACAACATAGAACGCACCATGGCTTTTTCTTCTGCCGGGAAAACATCGATAATACGGTCAATGGTTTTTGGTGCGGAGTTGGTGTGAAGAGTGCCGAATACTAAATGGCCGGTTTCGGCAGCTGAAATGGCAAGGCGTATGGTTTCTAAGTCACGTAGCTCACCGACTAGAATTACGTCTGGGTCTTCACGAAGCGCCGAGCGCAGTGCGTTATTAAACGAGTGCGTATCGCGGTGTACTTCCCGCTGGTTTACCAAGCTAAGCTTGTTGTCGTGCACGAATTCGATAGGGTCTTCAATGGTAAGAATATGTTCACGCTTGTGGGTGTTGATATGGTCGACCATGGCCGCAAGCGTGGTACTTTTACCCGAGCCGGTGGCACCTGTCACAAGTACAATGCCGGTAGGCTGATTTATAATTTCCTTGAAAATTTCAGGCGCGCCAAGGTCGTCTAAGGTTAATACTTTACTGGGGATAGTACGTAATACTGCCGCGGCGCCTCGGTTTTGCACAAACGCGTTAACACGAAAGCGCGACAAGCCATTAACTTCGAAAGAAAAATCGGTTTCCAGGTTTTCTTCGTATTCTTTGCGCTGCATGTCATTCATAATCTCATAAACGAGACCATGTACTTGCTTGTGATCGAGGGCTGGCACGTTCAGTTTACGCATTTCGCCATCTACACGAATTATTGGTGGTAGGCCCGCTGATAAGTGTAAATCTGAGGCGTTATTCTTAACACTGAAAGCCAAAAGTTCGGTAATATCCACAACCACTTCTCCAAAACAAGGTGAATAATGCAAACAATAGCAGAAAGACTAGATTCCGCACGAAAAGGAATAGACCAAGCCGCTACCAGTGCACATCGTCCACCAAATTCCGTTAAATTGCTAGCGGTTAGCAAAACAAAACCCGTATCAGATATCATGGAAGCGTATGAAGCCGGACAACGTATGTTCGGCGAAAATTACGTGCAGGAAGGTGTTGAAAAGGTTCAGGAACTTTCTCACTTAAGCGATATAGAATGGCACATGATTGGTCCAATCCAATCGAATAAAACCAAAGTGGTAGCCGAACACTTTGATTGGGTTCAGTCGGTAGATAGAGAAAAAATTGCTCGTCGCTTAAACGAGCAGCGCCCTGACTCTATGCCGCCGTTAAACGTGTGCATTCAGGTTAATATTGATGATGAAGAGAGTAAGTCTGGGGTAGCCCTAAGTGAATTAGATGCGCTAGTGGAGTTTGTTAACTCTCAAGAGCACCTGACTTTGCGTGGACTAATGGCGATTCCTAAAGCTGATCCTAGTGAAGAACAGCAGCACGCCACGCTGTCTAAGCTAAAAGAATTATTCGACCACTACCATACATCATTGAGCAATTTTGATACCCTATCCGTAGGAATGAGTAGTGATATGGCTGAAGCGATTCAACACGGGTCGACTATGGTGCGCATCGGTACCGCTATTTTCGGTAAGCGAAACTAGCGCGCTAATCTGAATGATAGCGCTTCGCCTCGCTACACAGACTTAAACGCAACCAACAAATAGGATTTACATGCAACAGAAAAAATTAGCATTTATTGGCGCGGGTAACATGAGCCGCAGCATCATCAGTGGTCTTATCAAATCTGGGTACGCGAAAGAAAACATCCTTGCGGCAAACCCTTCCACACCAAAGTTAGACGGCCTGAAGGCCGAGTTTGGTATTCACACCACACAATCTAATGATGAAGCCTGCCAATTCGCTGATGCCATAGTCCTTGCGGTAAAACCACAAATAATGGGCGATATGTGCGGCGAGCTTCAGAAAAACAATGACCTTTCGGGCAAGTTGTTTATGAGCATTGCAGCTGGGCTGCCGGTAGCCAGATTGCAAGAAATGCTAGGTGGTGAATACCCTGTTGTTCGTATTATGCCAAACACCCCGAGCTTGTTAGGCAAGGGCATGTCTGGGATGTATGCCGACGACACGGTTTCTGAGTCAGACAGGCAATACGTTGACGATGTAATGAACAGCGTTGGCGAAACCGTTTGGGTAGATAAAGAAGAGGGTATTAACGGTGTTATCGCCGCAGCGGGCAGCAGCCCAGCTTATTTCTTCTTGTTCTTACAAAATATGCAGGAAGAAGCCATGAACATGGGCTTTGACAAAGCGCAATCTCGCTTAATGGTCCAACAAGCGATGTTAGGCGCAGCCGAAATGGTTTGTAACAACCCAGACCTTGAATTAAGCGAGCTTCGTGCCCAAGTTACGTCTAAGGGCGGCACTACCGCAGAAGCCGTTAACACTTTCATTAATGAAGGTTTAAAAGATATTGTCAGCAAGTCGATGCGCGCCGCCGTAGCACGTGCTGAAGAAATGGCAAAACAGCTATAACGTTTTAGGAAAAACACAATATGAACGCAACGGTATTTTTGGTTGATACCTTATTTAGCCTTTATTTGATGGTGGTTATTCTGCGCCTTTGGTTACAAATGGTTCAGGCAGATTTTTATAATCCACTCAGTCAATTTGTAGTAAAAGCAACCCACCCTATCGTGGGGCCGTTGCGCCGTATTATTCCGTCAATCGGCAGGTTCGACACCGCTACTTTTGTGTTAGCGGTAGCGGTATGCGCGCTCAAGCTAATAACCCTAGGGTTAATGTTTGGCGGTAGTCTAAACCCAGTCGGCATTGCGATTTTGTCAGTAATTGGTGTGATAAAAGAAACCCTGTCGTTAATGTTCTGGGTGTTACTACTACGCGCTATTTTGAGCTGGGTGTCACAAGGTCAGTCTCCGGTTGACTATGTTCTGTATCAGCTAACCGAGCCGTTTTTAGCGCCAATACGCAAAGTCATTCCACCATTGGGCGGTTTGGACTTGTCAGTGCTTATTGCCATCATCGCATTACAGTTTTTACAGCTTCTGATCCAAGACACTTTCCCTATGTAACTAATGTCAGTTCAAGACACTGTTAGGGAAAGTATTGGTCTTGCAGTTTGGTTCATAGAGCAAAACAAGCTGTAATGGGTAAGAATTGAAAATAAGATGAAGGCAGAGGTAGTTTCTATCATGGGTAGAATAAATCAAATCAAAAAAGCTTACGTCGCACTTCTTGTGATGGCTATGTCATGCTTAAGCGTTTCCGCATTTGCCGAGCAGAAGCAAACGCTTGGTGAATGGGATGTTCACTATATGGTGGTGAGTACGCCATTTCTCACACCTGAAGTGGCGGCTAGCTACGGCATTGTGAGAAGTAAGTTTAATGCGTTGGTTAACATTTCGGTGTTAGACAAAGTTTCCGGTGAAGCGCAACGGGCAGATGTCACAGGTACGGCTAAGAATCTGTTAGGTAACTCGCGTAAGCTGACTTTCAAAAAGGTGGAAGAAGGTGATGCTATCTATTACCTTGCCGCGCTGCCATTTCGCGATCAGGAAACCTTTAGGTTTGAGATTGACGTTAAAAAAGGTAGCAGTAAACAAACACTCAAGTTCCAGCAGAAAATGTACGTAGACGAGTAATTCATAGGGCGATTAGCGCTTTAAGAGTGCCCATGGCATTAGCAAGCGCTCACCCATAAAACATTCATGCTTTTGAGAAAAAGCCATGATTAACGAAGCGAGATATCCGTTAGCCCGGTATCTCGCTTTTTTATTATGTTAAAAATATGGGAACTGCACTTTACCAATTGAGTGCGGTGGTAAATAATCAAAGCAACTGGTCGGGCAAGTTAGTGTGATTGGATTATGTGTAACCATTAGCACTTAAATCACGAAAGACAGTTGAACACTGCGCCGCAGCAAAGAGCGACATGCACTAACTGCCTTCATAGCAAATAAAAAGAGAACAATTATGAATACGCCCTCGTCTCAGACCGTATCTCAGACAGCTACACCGCAGTCTGCCAACAATTCGGAACAACTCTCGCCTTACTTCCCTAATCTGTTAGCTCCGTTAGATTTGGGCTTTACCACACTTCGCAACCGCACCCTTATGGGTTCAATGCATTTAGGCCTAGAAGAAGAGAAAGGCGGTTTTGACAAACTTGCTGCGTTTTACGCTGAGCGAGCAAAAGGTGGTGCGGGGCTAATCGTAACAGGTGGTATTAGCCCTAATATTTCAGGTTGGGTAGCGCCCTTTGCTGGCAGAATGACCCGCTCTCGCCACGCGAAAAAGCACCGTGTTATTACCGACGCTGTGCATAAGGAAGACGGCAAAATTTGCATGCAAATTTTGCATTCAGGCCGTTACGGTTATCACCCACTTGCTGTTTCGGCTTCACCTATGAAGTCGCCTATTACCCCTTTTAAGCCTCGCGAATTGTCCTCACGTGGCGTAAGAAGCACAATTAAAGACTACGTAAAATGTGCAGCCCTTGCCCAGCAAGCAGGCTATGACGGCGTGGAAATTATGGGTTCTGAAGGCTACCTCATAAATCAGTTTTTCTGTGAGCGCACCAACCACAGAAATGATGAATGGGGTGGCAGCTTAGAAAACCGCGCTCGCTTAGCGATTGAGATAGTAAAAGGTGTGCGCGAGAAAGTGGGCACTAACTTCATTATTATTTATCGCCTGTCTATGCTGGACTTAGTCGAAGGCGGCGCTAAGTGGGACGAGGTTGTATATTTAGCCAAAGAAATCGAAAAAGCAGGCGCTACGCTAATTAATACCGGCATTGGATGGCACGAAGCGCGGGTACCTACTATTTCCACATCGGTGCCTCGCGCGGCGTTTACCTGGATAACCGAACGCATGAAAAAAGAGGTGTCTATCCCTCTTATTACCACTAACCGTATCAATACGCCTGAAGTTGCAGAATCGGTACTCGCACAAGGCCATGCTGATATGGTATCGATGGCGCGACCTTTCTTGGCTGACGCACACTTTGTAGCGAAGGCCATGCGCAATGAGTCTAAGCTAATCAACACGTGTATTGCCTGTAACCAGGCTTGCCTAGACCATGCATTCGAACAAAAGCGTGCAAGTTGCTTGGTAAACCCACAAGCGTGCTACGAGACCGAACTTACCTTTACCCCTACTCACAATAAGAAAAAACTAGCGATAGTAGGCGCAGGGCCTGCGGGTTTAGCGTTTTCCATGTATGCGGCAGAGCGCGGCCACGAGGTACATCTATTTGATAAAGCCAGTGAAATTGGCGGTCAATTTAATTACGCCAAGCAAGTGCCGGGTAAAGAAGAGTTTTACGAAACCCTACGCTACTTTGACAATCAGCTAGTTCGAGTGGGCGTTACGGTTCACCTTAACACCGAGATTAACGCAGAAAGCCTTGCCGATGAGAGGTTTGATGAAGTGGTGCTAGCCACCGGTATTAATCCTCGTACGCTTACAATTGAAGGGCACGACCACCCTAAAGTGATGAGTTATTTAGACGTATTGCGCGACCACAAGCCAGTAGGCAAGAAAGTAGCTATTGTTGGCGCTGGCGGCATTGGGTTTGATGTAGCGGAATTCCTAGTAGAACACGAACATTTAGCCAAAGATAAAGAAAAGTGGCTGGCGCACTGGGGTATAGATAAAGATTATTCTGCTCCTGGCGCACTAAAAGAAAAAGCCATAGAGCCTTCTGAGCGGGAAGTGTATCTACTACAACGTAAAACGTCTAAAGTGGGCAAAGGGCTAGGCAAAACAACGGGCTGGATCCATAGGCAATCGTTGAAACACCATAATGTTCAAATGATAAATGGTGTGAGCTACGAGAAAGTAGACGATGAAGGCCTGCACGTGCTGATTAACGACACCCCCAAAGTATTGCCTGTCGATAACGTCATTGTATGTGCTGGTCAGGAGCCGTTTAAGCCTCTGCAACAACCTCTAGAAGAGGCAGGATTTACCGTGCACATTATCGGCGGTGCTGACGTAGCGGCTGAACTTGATGCTAAACGCGCTATCCGTCAAGGCGCTGAACTGGCAGCGCGAATTTAAAACTGATCGAACATGATAGCGTTGCCGTCCGGGTCTTTAACAATTAGATGCCCGGGGCCGCTATCGCCTTTCACAGGCACGTCTAAAGCGATGCCTTGTTCAACTAGATTTGCCTGAAGTGCCCTAACATCACTTGGGTTGAAGGTCATAATGTTATCTTCAAACATCCCTTCGAATAACCCAATCATGGTGGTGCCATTTTTCATCATTAACCATTTATCTTCCACCGAGCCGCATGAAGGCATGGCTTCAAAGCCCAAGGCCTCATAAAACGTCTTCGACCTGCTGATGTCTTTAACCGTTAAACTTAACGAAAATAGCCCTAACTCCACTTTATTCTCCCTTAAATTTCGTAACCATTGTTCACGTATACCAATCCGCATAGATAATTGCCCACTCAGAAGGCGCTGGCAAGTTTCCTAGCAAAGCGTGGGAATGCAGGAATGGCTGTTCCCTTTCAAATTCCCAGAATGAAGCTAGGAAGCTTGCCAGACCTTCCCGAAGGGCGAGTTTAAATGTCCGTACTCTTTGTTGTGTCACCTTGGTGTAGTACCACTATACCTGCGGTAACACGCCGCGATAACGAACATTTTCAATCTCGCTGCGTGGGTAATAATCTATGCGGATTGGTATTATTACTCTAGTGAAGCTTTTGAACAATATCACTGCCATTAGTCGCAAAAAGAAAAAAGCCAGTAATACTGAATATTACTGGCTTTACGTCAAATATCGGCGTCTTACTGCTCTTAACCTAACGCTGATTGCGCTGTAAAAAGTTTAAATAAAAATATTATTCCTTAACTTTTTTGACTAGCGATCCAGCGATCAATTTTCTGCTCAAGAATAGCAAGTGGAATGCCGCCCGTGTTTAACACTTGTGCGTGGAACTCACGGATATCGAAATCATCACCTAATGCCTTCTCCGCGCGCGCGCGCAATTCTTGAATTTTAAGCGCGCCCACTTTGTAAGATAGCGCTTGCGACGGGATCGCAATATAACGCTCTACCTCGGCAACAACTTCTGTGCGGGTCATGCCTGAGTTATCAAGCATAAAGTCGATGGCTTGTTCGCGGGTCCAACCTTTCGCGTGAATACCTGTGTCTACCACCAAACGCATGGCGCGCAACTGCTCATCTTGAAGCGTGCCATAACGATTCCATGGATCGTCAAAGAACCCCATTTCATATCCTAGCGTTTCAGAATACAGCGCCCAACCTTCACCGAAGGCTGGTAGGAAGCTAAAGCGCATGAATGAAGGTAGCGCTTCATTTTCTTGCGCTAGACTCACTTGGAAATGGTGACCTGGAGCGCCTTCGTGTAGGTACAAGGTGACGTTTCCAGTGGTTAAGCGGCTAGGCAAATCGTAGGCATTAAAGAAGAAAGTACCTGGACGAGAGCCATCTGGTGTGCCCGGCTGATATGAGCCACCCGCACTGAATTGCTCGATAGCAGGGTCGTAGGGTTTGATTTCTAGCTCAGACTTCGGCAACAGTGAAAAATACTGATCAATTTTCTCATCAACTTCACGGCCAATATCGTAATAGCTCTGTGTTAGCGCTTCACGGCTTTCAGGCTTGAACTTAGGATCGGTACGTACATAGTCGAAGAATTCGTTTAATGTCCCTTCAAACTTCACTTCGTCCTTAATTTCAAGCATGTCATTTTTGATACGCTTAACTTCTTTTAAACCAAGGTTATGCAGTTCATCAGGCGTCATTGGCAGTGTGGTTGAACCTTCCACCATCAATTGATAAAGCTTTGCACCACCTTTCATATCGCTAAGGCCAATGCTTTCACGGGCAACAGGCAAATACTCATCGCGAAGGAAGTCGCGCATACGCGTGGTTGCATCGTAAATCTCTTGCGTCGCTTTCTCGTAGTCATCGGTTAAACGGGCTTTTTCTTCGTCAGAGAAACTTTCTGGGAACATAGTAATTGGCCCCCAAAACTGTGACTCTTTAATTGGGATAGCCAGCTGAGTATCGAACTGCTTGATCACGCGATCGATTGTCAGCTTAGTTTCAAGAACACCGCTTTCCATGCCCTCGCGGAACTTTCCGATAGCGCGGTCAGAAATAGCAATGTAATCCTTATGGCGAGATAAGTTATTTTCGTAATCTTCTACTGTTTTAAATGGCGCTGCGCCCTTTCCGCTCGCAAAGGTCGGGTAGAAGGTATGGAACCCACTGAAGTGATTAACAGGACGCACTTCCGTTAGCGCTTCAATCTCGTCGGTAGACATTTTTAGCGAGCGCTCTTCGTTGTATTTAAATACGTCGTAGGCGAGTTTATCGGTGTCGCTTAACTTACTGCGGTCAATTTGTTTAAGCTCTGACAAATTCAGCAATGTCGCTGTCTTTCCCGCTAAAGCGTGAGAGTCTGTTAAGAAGTCGCCCATTCTGTCTGCGTAACGCATGTCGCCGCGAAAAATGGCCATGATTGGGTTTAGCTCAATATCACGCTGGTCAGCGGCTGCAAATAACGCAAAAAGTTTTTCGTGCTCAGACGCTTCTTTTGACACTGAAGTACTTTTTGATGAACTCTGCACATTTGCGTTGCCGTGTTCATGTGCCACTGCTGAGCTAAGGCCCAGTGCCATGGTTACTGCACTACTTACAAGTAGTGTTTTGAATGCTTTCATTTTTTGTTCCCTTGTTATTTCTTCGCTGTTTTTGCTTATATTTCGCAAAAAAAAAAGCGCTGTCGTTATGTGTTTTCTTGATTCTATATACCGCGTGACAAGCGCATTTAAACCTAATAATGCGTACCTGACGCCAGATATCAGGCATACCGGCTGTACAATGCAATTCAACGTTTACTTAATTAGCCACATCTTCACACGGTATCTATTCATTTAAGGTTTTTCAGGATGCACTGTTTATTCAGGCAAATGATCCATCTCTTTTCGCCACGCCCTCTCATACGCTTCACGACCTAACACACGTTGTGCGTACGCGGATACATTGTCTGTTTTACCGTCTAGCGTGATATCTAGCTTGCTGCCTTTTGCCCACGCCAAAATATGACCTGCTATTATGTCGGCCATGGTAAACA
This sequence comes from Alteromonas sp. Cnat3-28, assembly GCF_022348265.1. NCBI lineage: Bacteria > Pseudomonadati > Pseudomonadota > Gammaproteobacteria > Alteromonadales > Alteromonadaceae > Alteromonas > Alteromonas sp. Cnat3-28. The sequence goes on along the minus strand of NZ_JAKREY010000006.1, from coordinate 115,247 downwards.
TGGTGCCGCATACAAATTCTTTATCGCCCAGCATAGAAGAAAATACTGGCAACACGCGCTTAAACTCCCACACCGCTACATCACGCATTTGTTCAAGTCTTTGCTCTTTGGGTAGTGCAAAGGTGTGCTTTGCCAAATTCCAAATCGGTTGCTCTAACTCATTGGTGAGAAACAACATCATTTCTTCATATTTGGCTCGCTCGAAGCTACCAGGCTCTGGAATGAATTCATGCATGCCGTGACGTTCAGCTAAAAAAGTGACGATAGCCGCCGATTCCGTCAAGGTACCTTCTGGCGTCGAAAGCGCTGGGATTTTAGAGGCAGGACTGATGGCTTTATATTCTTCTGACAGGTGTTGCCCCTGTTTTAAGTCAACTAAGCTGTACTCAAAAGGTAAACCTAGCTCTTCCAGTGCCCATGCCACGCGAACCGAGCGAGTTTTCGGATATCCGTAAAGTGTATACATACCTATGCCCTTGCTTATGTAATGTGAGCTAACTGTAAGTCGAATAGGAAAAAAGTGCTACTGCCATATTGTTACTGAGTTTTAACACTGTAACTTCTGTATGACAGTACCGCCTACTTATGGAGAGGCTGCATATCCAAAGACCATATAAAGAGGCTACCTTCAAAAAGAGTGAAAATCATAAGGAAAAGCCAAAAAGATAAGGTAATGGTCGGTAACTTTTTCACGTAACCAATATAATGATTTCCGTAAATGCCAGTAGCTATGCGCTAACACACAACTCGGTTGTCGCTTCAACGCCCTAGTATTCCTAGTCTTGCGTAGTATCCCTGAGTTATGCGCCACAATGGTTCACTTTATGCTCATCTCACTTCAATGCTTTTAACAAATTCGTTAATAATTGAGTGAAGGAGAACACGATGAAGAAACGTTTATTATCTACCTTAGCAGGCTCACTGACATTAATGTTAAGTGCGAGCAGTTTCGCAGGCCATCATGATAGCGATGGAAAAGAAGTGATAATGAATAACCTGGAAACAGGGATGAGCATGGGCTCAGTAGTGGTGAGCAGTTATGATGATGACGGTGTAGTATTTACGCCAAATCTGTCAGGGTTAACCCCGGGCATTCATGGTTTTCATGTTCATCAAAATGGTGATTGTTCACCAGCAATGACAGATGGAAAAAAAGTGTTGGGCGGCGCAGCGGGCGGCCATTTCGATCCAGAAGATACCGGTAAACACCGTGCTCCTTGGTCTGAAAAGGGTCACGAGGGCGATCTACCCGTGCTTTATGTTGATGAAAATGGAAACGCAACCCAGCCTATCTTTGCACCAGAGCTTGAGTTAGATGATATTGAAGGCCGCGCCTTAATGATTCACGCAGGTGGCGACAATTACTCTGATTCACCTAAAAAGTTAGGTGGCGGTGGTGACCGCGTAGCATGTGGCGTAATTGGGAAATAAACTAACGCCACCTCATGTTATGCAATCAACATTTTATACAAAAAAGCGGCTTCAAAAGCCGCTTTTTTATACACACACTGATAAAAACAACTGCCTGCTGTTGTCTAACAAAGCGAGTCCTATCTTTCGATAAAGGTAGTAATAGCCTTTATCTCTTATTCAATATTCAATCGGTATTCCAATGTGATGTTGGCATTAAGAAGTTGAGATACTGGGCAATTTTCTTTTGCTTCCTGTGCAATTTTCTCAAACTCATCTTCGGTAATCCCTTCAACTTCAGCATCTAAGCTTAGTGCCGATTGAGTTATTTCAAAGCCGTCATCGTTTTTCTCTAAACTGATTTTTGCAGTGGTATTTAACTCGCCGTCATTGTATCCCGCATCTGAAAGCGCAAAAGAAAGTGCCATGGTGAAGCAACTCGCATGCGCCGCACCAATTAATTCCTCGGGGTTGGTTCCCTTTCCATCTTCAAACCGCGTGTTAAAACCATAAGGCTGGTTCGATAAAGCACCGGTTTGTGTAGAAATGCTCCCCTTTCCCTTTTTACCTAGCGGTTTGTAAACTGCACTACCTGATTTGACTATCGACATATCATCTTTCCTTTCATTTTAACTAAACTGATTTTCATGTAGTTGGATAAGATGCAAGTGCTCTGCCGATCATAAGAAAACGCTTTATCCCTTGTCATAGCGCCTTTACAGCCCCGTCTTGTAAATGGTGAAATCGAAGACAGTTCCCTTTTTGAAAGAAGACTACAGAGTGAGATGAAAATTTTACTTACCTCCTCCTAGTCTTTTTCAGTAGCTATGGTTTCGCGCCAAGCCTCAAGCTTCGCAATGTGCGCTTAGAAAAAATGTGCGCTTGTAAAAAATGTACGCTTGTAAAACAAAAATGGAATTAACTCGCTGCACCGCGATGAAATTAATTTCAGCTTAAACCGTTCTTTATTTGTTAACCGTATATCTTCGCAAACTGGGGTCTGACGAATTAAACGCGAAGGTCGCTACAACGTCGAACCAACACATAAAAGGTGAATGATGAAATTAACACTTTCTGCAGTTTTTATTAGCACAGCGTTGAGCGCTTCGGTTTTTACGCCATCAACAAGTGCCGACGAGGCCATACTAGCTGGGGGCTGCTTTTGGTGCATGGAGTCTGATTTTGAAAAGCTAGACGGGGTTACTGATGTGGTGTCGGGGTTCACTGGCGGAAGCGCGCCAAATCCGACTTATAATGGCAATCACAAGGACACTTTGAGGCGGTAAAGATCACCTACGACGGCGATATGCTTTCTTATAATGATATTCTCGATCATTTTTGGGTGAACATTGACCCTTTCGATGACCGAGGTCAGTTTTGTGATAAGGGCCCCAGTTACTTAAGCGCCATCTTTGTAGCAAACGATAAAGAACGTGCTATAGCAGAAAAAACAAAAGCTGACGTGGTAGCCCAATTTCCCAATAAAAAGGTGGTAACGCCCATACTCGATGCTTCTACCTTTTATCCGATAAAAGGCGACGAAATTGGCCATCAAGATTTTTATAAAAAAAGTCCCGTTCGCTATAAGTTCTACCGATGGAACTGTGGGCGTGACCAGCGCTTGGAAGAAATTTGGGGCGAGAAAGTCTTGGGTAAGAATAAGTCTTAGCCCAGCAACTTAACATCTACGCCCAACGCTAAACCAAAGCGATACCAAAAGCCACACCAAAAGAAAGCACGCCGCAAAACACTGGCAGCCCTAAGCTTTTGAATTTGCGCCAAACAAGCACAGTGACAACAGTGCCTATTGCGGTTGCAATCCAACTCGCCGCTGACGGTGCTTTTGGAATAAGTGACGCTCCTAGCATAGCGGCAATCATTAACGGCCCTAACACGCTTAGCCACGTAGGTAAACGCGCCTCAGTGTTATTGGCCTTGTGTTTATTAAAGTGACGCTGAGTCCACAGCAACGGTACTACGCGCAATGCATATGTTCCGATGGCCGCTACAACAATAGCTATCCAAATATCAACGTGCATGAGATTGCTTCCTTTCAACGTGCGAGGTGAGAAGATAAAAGGTTATCGCACCGCATAGTGCTGCCAGTGGAATTGCAGCGTTTTTAAAGGCGCTGAGAGCCAAAAAGAGAGCCGCCGTCATTGTAGCGAGCAAGGTAGCGCTCCACAGTTTACTTGAGAATTTAGGCGCGAGTAGCACAAGGAAAAGTGCAGGTAAAGCAAAGGGCATCACGCTGTCTAATATTGGCCATTGTTGGGTAAGGGAGTCCCCTGCGATACCGCCAAGCGCTGTCCCTACGATCCAACTAAGCCACGCCACCATCGATACACCTTTAAACCAATCTACCTTTTTAGCATCGTCCATTAGCGGCAAGCGAGTATGGGCTAGCGCAAAAATCTGGTCAGTAAGGCCGTGCATTAAATAGGGCCAAGCTTTACTTTGCGGTAAATAAGGCACCAAGTTGGGCGCATAAACCACATGACGCACATTAACTAATAACGTCATACAAACCGCTAGCCAAAGTGGCGCACCTGATGCCACCATGGCTACCAAAAGAAACTGCGACGCGCCTGCGTAAATGAATATGGAAATTAGCGTGGCTTCCAGCGTAGAAAAACCGGCTTGAACTGCGATCACGCCAAATGAAATGGCTACCGGAATATAGCCACCTAACAAAGGTAACCCGTCAATAACCCCTTGCTTAAGTCCACTTTTTGATGAAAGTTGGCTCATTCCTTTGCCTCTTTGTGATAAACGATTGTGATAAGACATGTCGCCCACTCGTCTCCCGTTTTGTATACGTGGGGCAAATCAGCGTTAAATGCTAAACTTTGACCCGGATGCAGCCATTGAGTATTTCCACTATTCCCAGCTTCCAGAGAGCCGCTAACAACGGTAATCGTTTCTTCTGTTCCTGTGGCGTGAGCTTCTGCCTCTCGAAAAGTATTGGGTGCAACCGACATCCAATAAGCATCAACGTTCGGGATACCTTGTCCTTGCTCAATTAAACGAACTTCTACGCCCTTTTCTCCAACGATTGCGCTAAGAGGCTGAACTAGCTGACCGAACGGAACGTCTAGTTGTTTAGCTAACCGCCAAATGGTGTCTAGCGTCGGGTTGCCGTTGCCCTGCTCCAATCTTGAAAGGTTAGATTTAGCGATACCTGCCCCTGCTGCCAATTGCGACAGCGAGACACCTTTGTCTTGCCTGAGTTTCTGCAAATGCCTTCCGAGGATGTTGAGCGTTGATTGATTCACACCTTACCAATTTAATGTTGTTCCATTTAAAGAACGTTCTATATATAGAACGCCTCAAAGTCAAGAAGTTTGTTTTCAATGGAGGCATAGATACGGCGTTGTGCTCACGCCACGATTGGAAAACGTGACAAATGTTAAAAGATGACAAAGGGATGAACTAAAAGGTAACCAATATTTGTGCACAGAAAACAGTCACCTTCGCTTTTTATAAACGCCCATTCGACTTTCTAACGCAAAAGGTCCGACGTAATTTATTAACAAAAGCACTACATTTAAATCGCTGAATTGATTAAGAAACCTTATCAGTTACCGTTACTTGCTATCTGAGCGATGCTACGATCTCTTGCATTAAACGAATACGAAAAGCACGAACCTGTGGGCTGTTGATCATTGCTAAATATTACCGACGGTTGCTAAATATTATCGATGATAAGGGCGACTTTTCGAAGAGAACCGGCAAACATTCCGTTGAGCCGGTTTTTGCGTTTCATCAAAGCGCTAGTCTGCTGAGCGTCTTTTATCTTTGATGACACACAGACATTGTAAAAATGCACAGCAAAGCTCAACAGACCCACGCTAAAACAGCCACTAAGTACGTGATTGAACTCAATGAACAAAAGGACGTTTATGACGAATCAAACCGACAAGATTCTTTCTGACCAAGCCTCTTCAAAGCAGGCCTATTCAGAGCAGCACTCAGCGTTGGGTGAATACTCACTGGCCACTATAACCTTTTGGCTGGCTTTCGGAACCTTTGTGATTGGTTGCAGTGAATTTGCGGCAATGGGTTTATTACCTTACTTTGCAGAAGATTTTGGCATTACTGAAAATGTCGCTGGTCACGCAATTAGTGCTTATGCCATTGGTGTTGTAGTGGGCGCGCCGCTTATCACTATCTTTTTTTCCAGGCTTGCAAGACGCACCATGCTTATTTCAATGATGGTATTCTATGCTGGCGGAAACTTGCTAACAGCGCTAGCGTGGTCAGAATGGACAATGAACATAGCGCGCTTTATTGCTGGCCTACCTCATGGCGCTTACTTCGGCATTGCCATGCTCTTTGCTGCAGACATTGCCGGTAAAAATAAGCGGGCGCAAGCGGTCAGTAACGTCATTTTAGGCTTGGCTATTGCCAATATTATTGGTGTGCCGTCAATTAGTGGTATTGGGCAAATGTTCGGATGGCGAACTGGCTTCTTTATTATTTCAGCCTTTGCGTTAGTTACTGCATTAATGGTTTGGAAAACCGCACCGTACCGCGGCCCTAATCCAGATGCCAAACCGCTAACCGAGCTTAAAGCTCTGAAAAACAAAGACGTGCTGCTGGTACTACTTATGGGCGCGATTGGCTTTGGTGGTATGTTCTCAGTTTATTCTTATTTCAGCGCCTCTTACCTCAATACAACCTCATCACCTGAGTGGGGAATCTCGGCCACATTGCTTATCTATGGCATAGGCGTAACCTTGGGCAATATTATTGCAGGCCGCTATTCTGAAGGCAGGCTACTGACGTCAGCGATTACGTTTCAGGTTTTACTGGGCCTATCAGCTGCAGCTTACGCTGCGTCGATGGGGAATCCATACTTAATGGCAGCATCACTGTTTTTCATTGGTATCGGTGGTGGCATGGTGGTGCCGCTGCAAACAAGGCTTATGGATGTCGCTGGCGAGGCTCAGACTTTAGCCGGTGCCATGAACCATGCGGCTTTTAACACCGCTAATGCACTTGGCCCTTGGTTGGCAGGAATGACACTGTCAGCGGGTTATGGCTATACATCAACGGGTTGGGTAGGCCTAGCGCTTGCCGGTGGTGGTGTACTGGTGTGGCTGGCCATTGTTATGACTGCTCGCAATACTCAAGTACAAACAGCAACCGTATCTGGTTAAATGAAGGTTGAGCGCTGACAACCTTCGTTGTCAGCGCTTGTCAATTATATTCCCTCGGTATTACTCGGCGTCGTTTTCAAGATCAGAGTTATTGCGAGAAGCACTTCCCCATACATCTTCGGGAATGTCTCTTTTGGGCGCTGGCGCACTAGCTATCGCTTCAGCCTGCTTCTTCTCTTGATTTGACCACTTAACACGAATTTTCTTACCGTCGATAACTTTGGCGTTAAGTTTTTCAATGGCTTTATCGGTTTCTTCTTGCGTGCTCATTTCTACGAAACCAAAGCCTTTCGATAAGCCAGAAGCCTCATCCATCACCAAGTCGCACGACGCTATGGTGCCAAACTCGAAAAACAAGTCTTCAAGATTCTCCTGAGTAAATGTTTTAGGTAAATTGCGAACTAATATGCTCAAATTTATATCCTACTTTTAAGGTGATTATGGATGAACGGGTGTTATTAACTTTCCTGGTTACGCAGAAACACAAGTTCCGTTGATGAACTTTGTTCTTCGCTAAACACATAGCCATCTACGTCGAAGTTTTTCAGACCTTCTACGTCTTCTACACGGTTTTCAAGAATATAACGCGCCATTAAACCACGGGCTTTCTTCGCGAAGAAACTGATAATTTTATACTGACCATTCTTGCAGTCTTTAAATGTTGGCGTAATGATCATGCCATCTAAAGATTTTTTCTTCACTGCTTTAAAGTACTCATTTGAAGCAAGGTTGATCAACACATTGTCACCCTGTTCTTCTAATGCCTTATTTAGCATATAAGTAATGCGATCATCCCAAAACGCATACAGGTCTTTACCTTCAGGGTTTGCTAATTTAGTGCCCATTTCTAAACGATAGGCCTGCATTAAGTCTAGAGGACGAAGCAATCCGTATAGGCCAGACAAAATTCGAAGATGTTTTTGCGCATATTCTACCGTTTCGCTATCAAGCGAGTAAGCATCTAACCCAGTATACACATCACCATTAAACGCATACATTGCTTGGCGTGCATTATCGGGCGAAAACGGCGTAGAAAACTCAGCAAAACGGTTGGCGTTCAACGTTGCTAACTTGTCGCTTATCTTCATCAGCGATGATAAGTCAGCAGGCGATAAGGTGCGGCAAACTTCCATCAAACGTTCAGTGTCTTCAAGCATGGCAGGCTGAGTGAACTGGCTCACAGGAATTTCGCTTTCAAAATCTAAATTTTTTGCTGGGGATACTACAACTAACATTTCGACTCCTTAGGTTCAATACCAATCCGCATAGATCATTGCCGACTCAGAAGGCTCTGGCAAGTTTCCTAGCAAAGCCTGGGAATGCAGGAATGGCTGTTCCCTTTCAAATTCCCAGAATGAAGCTAGGAAGCTTGCCAGACCTTCCCGAAGGGCGAGTTTAAAATGCCCGTACTCTTTGTTGTGCCACCTTAATGTAGAACCACTATACCTGCGGTGACACGCCGCGATTACGAGCATTTTAACTCTCGCTGAGTGGGTAATGATCTATGCGGATTGGTATTACAGTATTGTACCACCTGATACGCTTCAAAAAGCAAAATGGCATAAGAAAGACGTAAATTGGCTTAACAGAGAAATCCGATTAGCCATTTTGTCGCTATTCAATGTATGAATTGTCACACGGGTTTGATATAAATAGCGTTACAAATAATTATTCAAACAATAATTGAGATACACCCTCCGTGAACGTACCTCAATTACCAAAGCGCTGCATGTACCAGTACTTGTTAAAGAACTAAGAACTGGTAAAAAAGAACGCAAGCGCGAAGCCCTACACACGCGCAAGCGAACCGTTTTATTCAACTGGCTTTTCCAGCGAGTTGTCCAAATTTATTTTGATAAAGAACAGAGAGAATTATGAGCAATCAGTTAGCTTCATTACGTGATATCACTACCGTTGTTGCCGACACGGGCGACATCGATGCCATTAAAAAGTATCAACCAGTCGATGCCACAACTAACCCGTCGCTACTTTTAAAAGCGGCTGGTCTTCCTCAATATGCAAGCCTAATTGATGATGCTGTAGCATGGGCAAAACTTCAGTCAAACGACGCTGACCAGCAGCTTACCGATGCAGCAGACAAACTAGCGGTAGCGATTGGTAAAGAAATCTCTGCCACTATTCCTGGGCGAATCTCAACTGAAGTAGACGCACGCCTATCGTTCGACACTGCCGCCACTATCGAAAAAGCGGAACGTTTGGTTCAGCTATATGAAGACGCGGGTATCGATAAGTCACGCATTCTTATTAAAATTGCGTCTACTTGGGAAGGTATTCAGGCAGCAGAAGAGCTAGAGAAGAAAGGCATTCAGTGTAACTTAACGCTTCTATTTAGCTTCGCCCAAGCACAAGCTTGTGCAGAGGCCGGTGTTTATCTTATCTCTCCATTCGTAGGGCGCATTTTAGACTGGTACAAAAAAGCGACCGGTACTGAGTCTTACGCACCAGATGAAGATCCAGGCGTAGTATCTGTAACTAAAATTTACAACTACTACAAAGAGCACGGCTACAATACCGTAGTAATGGGTGCAAGTTTCCGTAACATTGGTGAAATTCAAGCGTTGGCAGGTTGTGATCGTCTAACCATTAGCCCAGCACTGCTAGAAGAACTGGCAAACGAGCCTGGCGATCTAGAGGTTAAACTTAAAGACAATGGCGCTACAAAAACACCAGGTGACCGCTTAACAGAAAGCGAATTCCGCTGGGCAATGAACGAAGATGCAATGGCAACCGAAAAGCTGTCTGAAGGCATCCGCAACTTCGCCGCAGATCAGGAAAAACTTGAAACCATGCTTCGCGAAAAACTAAGCGCGTAAGGGCTATTGAAACAATGAGTGTTTTAACTTCTCTTCCTGAATGGAAAAAACTGTCTGAACTTGCTGCAACGGTAAAAGATGCGCACATGCGCGACTGGTTTGCACAAGATGCAAATCGCGCGAACAAGATGCAGCTTGAAGCCTGCGGTATTTTTCTTGATTACTCGAAAAACCGTGTAAATGATGACGCGCTTAAAGGACTTTTCGACCTTGCCCGAGCCTGCAAACTAGAAACCCTTCGCAACGCGATGTTTTCTGGTGAGCAGATTAACTCAACAGAAGGTCGCGCTGTGCTTCACACCGCACTTCGTAATTTCTCAGACCGTAAAGTACTGGTAGATGGCGAAGACGTAATGCCTGAAGTGCATGCTACGCTTGCAAAAATTGAAGCGTTTACCGCATCGGTTCACAGCGGTGAACACAAAGGTTATACCGGCAAGCCTATCAAGCACATTGTGGCAATTGGTATTGGTGGTTCGTTCCTTGGTCCTAAAATTATGACCGAGGCACTTAAGCCGCATACAGTCGATGCTGTGAAGGTTCACTTTGTTGCCAATGTTGACGGTTGCCACATTCACGATGTGCTATCTGGCGTAGATTTTGAAGAAACTTTGGTGGTCATGTCATCAAAGTCGTTCTCTACCCAAGAGACGCTTCAAAATACACTTACGGCTAAAGACTGGTTCTTAAAGTCTGGCGGTACACAAGAAGATATTGCTAAACACTTTGTAGCCGTGTCTTCAAACGTTAAAGCAGCCACCGAGTTTGGTATTAGCGCCGACAATATTTTCCCTATGTGGGATTGGGTAGGCGGTCGTTACTCACTGTGGTCTGCTATTGGCCTGCCTATCTCGCTAGCCCTTGGGTTTGAAAACTTCAAAGGCTTACTTGAAGGTGCATTTGACATGGACACCCATTTCACAACCGCACCGCTAGAAGAAAACATGCCTGTTCTACTTGCACTGTTAGGCGTGTGGTACAGAAACTTCTTCGACGCGCAATCACACGTTTTATTACCTTACTATCATTATCTTCGCGGCTTACCAGCTTACGTACAGCAGTTAGATATGGAAAGTAATGGTAAAGAAGTGACGCAAGAAGGTGAGCACGTAGATTACCCTACTGGCCCAATTATTTGGGGCAGTGAAGGTACAAACGGCCAGCATAGCTTCCATCAGCTTATTCACCAAGGTTCTGGCGTTATCCCAGCAGACTTCATGTTGCCACTTAACGTTCCTAACCAGGACGACACGCATCACGCTATGCTTGCGTCTAACTGTTTTGGTCAAACACAGGCACTAATGCAGGGTAAAACCTTTGAAGAGTGTTATGCAGACCTTGACGGTAAAGGCCTAGACGACGCTGAACGCAAACGCTTGGCCGCTCATAAAACCATGCCTGGCAACAAGCCTAGCAATACTTTCTTGTTTGATAGCCTTACGCCTAAAACACTTGGCGCGCTGGTTGCAATGTATGAACATAAGGTATTCGTTCAGGGTGTTATCTGGAACCTTAACTCATTCGACCAATGGGGCGTTGAGTTAGGTAAAGTACTAGGAAACCAAGTACTTGCAGGCATTCAAGGCGAGGCAGACAAAGATAATTTCGACGCTTCAACACAACAATTGATTGCCAAATTCAGAGCAGCGAATGCACCAAAATAAGGAATGCGAGGTGATTTAAAATCACCCAATTGGTGCAAATAACAAACTGAACGGCTAGCTTTTTCGGAAGCTAGCCGTTTTTTGTTGCGGTTTTCATCAACAATACGACAGACATTTTTGATATCCGTAACACTGTACAATTGATTACTAACAAAACAAATAGGATCAATTACAACAGTTATTGTTCACGCTTTAAACACACTGGACATTTCCTTACCGTTGTCATCATATCGTCACATTTTGTTAATAAAAGGTAAATTAAACTATTTTATTTTAGTGGCGGCTGTGATACAAAATTGTACAGAGGGAATTAAAAACAAAAACTCTGTATTAGTTGTAGTGGTATAAAAAGGAGATCCCAGTGGATAAATCAGATCTATTTGCCATGTTAGACATCGAAGCAAGCCCAGCAAAAACCAAAAGCAAAAAACGTAAGTGGAGAGAAATCGAAGCGCTACAAGATCGCTACAAATTAGAAAAAGAACTGGCTGAACTCGACTGTGGTTTCGAGTACGAGCTAGAAACACTGGAAAGATAAAACGAAGGCCGCCTGTTACACAGGCGGCCTTTTTACTTTCTAGCGTGCTGTAAATGCTTCACGTGCAAGCGTGGTGTCTCTTCGCTGGCTCTATGTAATAGCGTATTCGCTAAGGAATATGCTCTGTGCCTAATTGCGGCCAGACCGCATAACATGTCTCATAGCTATTTAGGCATTTATCTAGTGAGTCATTGATAGGCCCTGAATAAGGCAACCACACTTGCTGTGTGGCTAGCTGCTATTTGTACCAGTACTATACCTGCCAATTAATGGGTTCTTTGCCCTTAGCAATAAGGTATTCGTTTGTTTGGCTGAAGTGTTTGCAACCTAAAAAGCCTCTGTGTGCTGAGAGTGGCGACGGATGAGGCGCATGTAAAACGTGGTGTTTTTCACGGTTAATGTGCTTACCTTTCTTTTGCGCGTGGCTTCCCCACAAAAGAAACACGACATTGTGGCAGTGCTCATTGACCACATCGATAACCTTATCGGTAAAGGTTTCCCATCCCCATTTCGCGTGGCTATGTGCTTTGCCCTGCTCAACGGTCAATACAGTATTAAGTAGCAATACGCCCTGCTCCGCCCACGACGTCAGCGTGCCGTGATTAGGCTCGGTGAAACCATCAATGTCAGACAACAGCTCTTTGTACATATTTTTAAGCGATGGCGGTGTTTTAACGCCAGCTTTTACTGAAAAACAAAGTCCATGGGCTTGATTAGGACCGTGGTACGGATCTTGACCTAAGATCACGACTTTTACTTCGTCTAGCGGCGTGTATTTAAGCGCATTGAATACGTCAGACTGAGGCGGGTAGATAACGCTTCCCGCTTCACGAGCGTGCTTCACGCGCTCAAGCAACGTAACAAAATAGTCTTTTTGCTTTTCATCACCAAGCGCGCTTTGCCATGTTGTAGCCGAGGGTGTCATTACTTAAGCAAATCCATCATATGCTGCTTAAGTGCATCATAAGACGCTGGCAAGTCTACCGCTAAGCTGTCTTCGCCTGCTACATCGGCCAACGCTTTCGGTAAGCTGATTGGATTACCTAGCACGTTTTCAACGGTTTCTCTGAACTTAGCCGGGTGCGCTGTTCCTAAGAACAAACCAATTTCGCCGTCTTCTAAGTCATGACTTACTGCGCGATAGGCAATCGCGGCATGTGGCTCGCTGGTATAGCCTTGTTGCGCTAATTGACGCATAGCAAGCTGCGTATATTCTTCGTCAACCATCTCACCTTTAAGACACGCTTTGTCGATATAGCCACGCTCAATAAGCGCCTCTATTCGCGGCCAGTTATTAGGCTGACTCACATCCATTGCGTTAGACATGGTCGCAACCGTCGCCTTAGGTTCCCACTCGCCGGTTTTAAGGTAGCGAGGTACCGTGTCGTTTAAGTTAGTTGCTGCGATAAAACGCTTTATAGGTAAACCTAACGATTTAGCAATCATACCAGCCGTAAGGTTACCAAAGTTACCGCTAGGTACTGAAATAACGAGTTGGTCTCGTTTCTCTTTTGGCAACTGACTTACTGCTTCAAAGTAATAGCAAACCTGCGCTAGTAAACGGCTGATGTTGATTGAGTTTGCTGAGTTCAGGTGAAGGCCTTCACGTACGTCAGGGTCGTCAAACGCGGTTTTTACTAGTGATTGGCATGCGTCAAAGTCTGACTCAACAGCAACGGTATGAATATTACCGCCTAGCGTAGTGAATAGCTTTTCCTGCAGCGAGCTAATCTTGCCCTTTGGAAACAAAATAACCACGTTGATATTGTCAATGCCGTGAAATGCATGTGCAACCGCTGCGCCGGTATCACCTGAAGTCGCTGTTAGAATGGTAACTGGCTTCCCTTCGCTAATACGCGACAGGGTTTGCGCCATAAAGCGGCCGCCAAAATCTTTAAACGCCAGCGTTGGACCATGGAAAAGCTCTAAGCAGTATACGTTATCGTTGACCTGCTCAACTGGTGCACCAAAAGCAAATGCGGTCTGAACAATTTCTTCTAGCTCGCCATTATTCAGCTCATCGCCGATAAGGGCGCGAAGTACTTCAATACTGCGCTCTACAAACGGCTTTTCCAACAATTCGTCAATATTGTCTAGGGTAGGAATATGCTCTGGAAAATAAAGCCCTTGGTTTTTACCTAAGCCCCGCTTAACGGCTTCAGCAAAATTTGCTGTGTCCGATGAATCTTTTAAATTTACCAATTCCACTTGCTGTTACCTTTTTATGTGGGCAAGTACTCTGCCCTTTTAATCTTTTAAAAAATTATTGTGCTTTTAGGAAATCATTTGCCTTTAAGAAACTATGTACTTTAAGAAACTATGTACCTTAAAAAGCTATGTACCTTAAGAAACAATGGTGCCTTGGCTTGGTATTTGGCACACATGGCTAAAGCCATCTTCATTTTGAATGTAGTTCTCTGTTAAATAGGCGGCGACCTTTTCCGCCTGCGCTTTACTTGGACACACGGCAAAAACCGTAGGTCCCGAGCCAGAAATACCAAAAGCGAGCGCACCCGCTTGCTCACTAAACGCACGAGCGTCATCAAAGCCAGGCAGTAGCGATTTTCTGTAAGGTTCGGCTATGACATCGTTCATTACCGATGCCGCCAAATCAAAGTTACCTACATGTAAGGCGTGTACAAACACACCTAGCTGTCGACCAAAGGTTAGTGCCGTCGCCATTTCCACCTGTTTAGGTAAGATATCGCGAGCAGCCGCCGTTGATACGCTAATGCCTGAATAACAGACGGCATAGTACCATTCGTCGTTTAACGGCAACGACAGTGTGACAGGCGCATCGCTACCTGTCATTAACGTCATACCACCTAAGTAACAGGGAGCAACATTATCATAGTGAATACTACCGCTTATTTGGCCTTCTAATTCGCCCATCATTATAAGCAGAGTATCTTCATCGAACGGGGTGTCGAAGTAAGCATTTAACGCTGCAAACGCTGCCACAATAGAGCTTGCGCTTGAACCCAACCCGCTGCCTATTGGAAGGTTTTTATGAAGCGTAAGCGCAACAGGAGAGGTTGTTTTTCCAGCCTTTTCCATTTGCTCACAGAAATAGTGATAGCACTTGGTTACAATATTACTGTCTGCATCGCCCGGGAGTTTGTGAGCAAAGCGCCCCACCGTTTCTAGTGAAAATGACTCAGCCGCCTTTATTTCAACTTCATCACCTAGCTTAGTGCCATCAATGGGCGCAAGCGCTGCGCCCAGTACGTCAAAGCCTAAGCTCACATTTCCTATTGATGCCGGCGCGAAGGCCGTGAATGCTTTCATATTATTACTCTTACTTCCCTTGTGGCGTGCTCTTTATATTAGCGCTTCAAATTAGCTCAATAAATTAGCGCTTTAATTCGATGCCACAACATTACTGGACTAAGTCACACCTTCGAATATCTTACTTTAGCCGCCTATCTACGCTAAGCAAGCTAAGCGTTATTTAGCCCTTAGTGCGCCATTTGCTTCCACGGCATAGTACGCAGAATGTCAGCAAACACCCCTGCTGCTGTTACCGTACCACCTGCTCCATATCCTCTAATTACATAAGGGATTGGGCTATAGTAGTCACTGTTAATCGCCAGCGCGTTTTCACCGTCTTTTACCTGCGAAAGAGGGTTACTTGCCGGTACAGCCTGAATGCTTACTCTGCATTTTCCGTCTTCAATGCTGCCGATATAACGAAGTACTTTACCTTCGGCTTTAGCCGCTTCAACCTTTTCACCAAACGACGCATCTAACTCTGGCAGCTGCTGCATAAACTCGTCAATTGAACAATCTTCAGCAAAGCCTTTTGGCAGTACAGACTCGATTTCAATGTCAGATAGTTCTAACGCTAAATCAGCTTCACGAGCCATGATAAGCAGCTTGCGTGCTACGTCCATGCCGCTTAAGTCATCGCGCGGATCAGGCTCTGTGAAGCCGTTGTCTTTGGCTGTTTGTGTCGCTTGCGACAGGCTCATGCCCTCTTCAAGTTTGCCAAATACATAAGACAAACTGCCCGATAGAATTCCTTCAAAGCGGTGTAAGGTGTCGCCGGCGCTGAATAGCTTTTGCAAGTTATCAATAACCGGTAGCCCTGCGCCGACAGTGGTTTCGTAAAGGTACTGACGATTTGTCGATTGCGCGGTCTTGCGAAGCTTGCGGTAGTAAGACATAGCGCTCGTATTCGCCTTTTTATTTGGCGTTACCACGTGAAAACCGCTTTCCATCATATCTACATATTGCTCTGCAATCGCTTCGTGACTAGTACAGTCAACAATCACCGGGTTTACCAGACTATTGTCGTTAGCGAACTGATGCAGGCGCTCTACGCTTAATCCTTCGCTTGCCGATTCAAGTGCCGCTTTCCAGTCACCGCTTAAGTCAATACCTTGACTGTTTAACAGCAGTTTCCGGCTATTTGCAATGCCATAAACTCTCAGCTGAACATTGCGTTTTAACAATGCAGGCTGTTGTTTTTCAATTTGACCTAGCAGTTCGGTTCCCACATTGCCACACCCTACTAGGAATACGTCGATGGTATGGCGGTCAGAGAAAAAATTCTGGTGAATGACTTTTACCGCTTTCTTAGCACGCTTACTTTCAATTACCGTTGAAATAGAGCGCTCTGAAGAGCCTTGAGCAATAGCTACGTTGTTTACCCGCGCTTGGGCAAGCGAGTTAAAGAAACGCGCTGCCAAGCCTTTGGTTTGACGCATACCGTCACCAACCAAAGTAACAATGGCTAGGTCATGACGCACTTCAATGGGGTCTAGCAATTGATTTTGAAGCTCTAGCGCGAATGCATCTTCAAGAAGCGTTAACGCTCGACTGGCGTCTTTGCTTTGAATACAGAAACTAATTGAGTATTCTGAAGAAGACTGGGTAATAAGGCTTATTGAAATATTGGCGTTCGACATCACCTCAAACACACGACTTGCCATACCAACCATGCCTTTAAGGCCAGGGCCTGCAACGTTAAACATGGTGACGTTATCAAGCTGTGAAATACCTTTAACTGACGTCCACACCTCGCTTTTTTCATTGCTGATTAGCGTACCTGGCGCAGCTGGGTTTAGTGTGTTTCTGATCAAACAAGGGATGTGGTGTTGGGCAATAGGACCGATAGTTTTCGGATGAAGTACCTTGGCACCGAAATAAGACAGCTCCATCGCTTCTTGATAGGTAAGCTTGTCTAACAGCACTGCCCCTTCAACTTGGTTCGGGTCAGCGTTATAAACACCATCTACGTCTGTCCAAATTTCACAGCAATTTGCGTCTATACACGCCGCTAAAATGGCCGCTGAATAGTCTGAGCCGTTACGCCCAAGCGTGACTTTGTCGCCCGCTTCGTTAGCAGCAACAAACCCCGGCATGACCAGAAATTCACTGCCGTCAGTAGGCACATCTGAAAAGCGCGCTTTACTAAGCGACACATCGGCAATGCTGTCTAGGTAATCGCCTTCGGCCAGCACATACTTAACCGGGTCAATAACGCGATTAGCGATACCTTTAGCAGATAGCATAGCGCTAAAAAGCGTCACCGAGATGTACTCACCAATACTTAGAATACCGGCAGCGACATTATCAGGTGCAACACCGAGTAGCTTAATACCTTCAAGGTGCTGTTTTAATACTGAAAGGTGACTATTAATGAATTCTACCACGCTTGCATGTGCAAACCCGTCGAGTTCTTCGTTTAGGTTGTTGGCAATGCCGGAAACCGTGTCGTTCAACTTATTGAATAACGGCTGGAAATCTTCACCCGCGGCTGCTTGTTCACATAGTAGTGAAAGCGCGTTCGTTACCCCCTTTGGGGCAGAGAGTACAACCGCAGCACCGTCGGTTTGGTGGGTCGCCGTGCTAATCTCCATAACGCGCATATATCGCGGTGCATCGGCTAGAGAAGAACCCCCAAACTTTAAGACTTTCATATGCTGCTCCTTAAGGTTACGCATGCTAAAACGTGTGTAAAAAAAAGCCCGCTCTGTGTTAGGCGGGCTTTCGTTGTCTTTTGCTTACTTGCACTAGTCAGCGACCGCCCTTTTTAAGGTGGTAATTAACATAATGGTGGTGCGAGTAAGTAGAATCTTTTTCATACAAGCAATTTGCCGTATAGACGTCTATATGTCAACCGCAGTTTTCACTACACTGTATTGCAAAAAGTGAAATACTCTACACGGAATATTGCTTATTAAGGCACACAAGGCTTACTTTGTTTGTTTTCCTAGCGATCATCCATGATATTTTGGGCAAGGAAATCAACCAGTAAACGAATCTTTGGCGCAACATTTCTATTGGAAGGAAATACTGCCCAAATAGCTTCTTGCTTGTCTTTATATTCTGGTAATACCTCTATCAATTCGCCGCGTGCCAATGCTTCACGCACATAAAACCCAGGTAGCTGGGTAAGCCCCAATCCTGCCAAAGCAGCGCTACAGAGTGCGTTGCCACTGTTGTATCGCACACGTCCTTGCACTGGCAACGTTTGCACTTCTTTATTTACAACGAACCTCCAGTTGGGTTGGGAGCCTACCAACAAAGTATGTTCCTTAAGCTCTTGTAGAGATTTTGGCATCGAGTGTTGAGAAAAATAGTCTTTGCTACCGCATACAAACAAATGACGTGTAGCCAGCTTTTTAGCTACAAGTGTCGAGTCTTCTAATTTGCCAATGCGTATGGCAAGGTCGAGGCCTTGCTCCACAATATCGAGTTTTTCATTGGAGAACGTGCATTGCACGCTAATGCCAGCGTACTTTTGCATAAAGGTATTGAGCAAAGGCGCGATAAAGGCTTCGCCAAACGCTACGGGAGCGGTAAGTTTAATTAGCCCTTGCGGCGATGCTTGCAGTGCGCTTACAGCTAGCTGGGCATCTTCGAGCGCCTTTAATGCAGGCATTGCCTGCTGAAAATACTGCGTGCCCGCTTCAGTAAGTGAAACACTTCGCGTAGTGCGCTGTAATAATTTAACGCCTAGCTGCTTTTCAAGTGATGCGACTTTACGGCTTATCTGCGCCACTGACGTGTCGAGCTTGTTCGCAGCTCCGGTAAAATTGCCAACGTCAGCTACGGCACAAAACTCAGCTATGCCTTCTAGATATTTCATTATCGCCACTCGTTAGTTTAGCGTTGTTCAACACAGCGCTGGTTTATTTAAGTACATTCTATTTGGCTAAATCAATTATTACAATTATGAAAAAGTGATTTACTAAAACTGTATTTATCATTAGTAATCCGTCTCCTATACTTTGGCCTATAAAACATCATCAAATATTTATGATTAAGGAGTCATTACATGGCGTCATTCAAAGATTCGTTGCAAGAAGGTCAAACGCACATTAAGTCAAAAGCTGCGGTGGCTTGGGGCCCGGGTGAGCCGTTAAAGATGGAAGAAGTTGACGTAGAGCTTCCTAAGAAAGGCGAAGTACTTGTACGCATCGTTGCAACTGGCGTATGCCACACTGATGCATTTACGCTGTCCGGTGATGATCCTGAAGGCGTATTCCCTTCAATTCTAGGCCACGAAGGTGGTGGTATTGTTGAAATGGTGGGCGAAGGTGTAACCAGCGTAGAAGTTGGTGATCACGTTATTCCTCTTTACACCGCAGAATGTGGCGAATGTAAGTTCTGTAAGTCAGGCAAAACTAACCTTTGCCAAGCGGTGCGCGAAACACAAGGTAAAGGCTTAATGCCAGACGGCACAAGCCGCTTCTCTAAAGATGGTGAGCCAATTTATCATTACATGGGCTGCTCAACGTTTTCTGAATACACGGTTTTACCCGAAATATCGCTAGCAAAAGTAAACAAAACGGCCCCGTTAGAAGAAGTATGCTTACTTGGCTGTGGTGTGACAACCGGTATGGGCGCCGTGCTTAAAACGGCGAAAGTACAAGAAGGCGACACGGTTGCTATCTTTGGGTTAGGTGGTATCGGTCTATCTGCCATTATTGGTGCACGCATGGCAGGCGCCGGCCGCATTATTGGTATTGATATTAATGAAAGTAAGTTTGACCTAGCAAAACAGCTTGGTGCAACTGACGTGGTAAACCCTCAGAATTTCGATAAGCCTATTCAGGAAGTGATTGTTGAAATGACTGACGGCGGTGTTGACTACTCGTTTGAATGTATCGGCAACGTCAACGTGATGCGTTCTGCACTTGAGTGCTGTCACAAGGGTTGGGGCGAATCTGTGATCATTGGTGTAGCTGGTGCAGGACAAGAAATTTCAACGCGCCCATTCCAGTTAGTGACAGGTCGTGTATGGCGCGGCTCTGCATTTGGCGGTGTTAAAGGTCGTTCAGAGCTACCAGGTATTGTAGAGCAATACTTAAATGGTGACTTTGGTCTTCAAGAGTTTATCACTCACACCATGGGTCTTGGTGACATTAACAATGCCTTTGATTTAATGCATAAAGGTGAAAGTATCCGCTCTGTTGTGCATATGGATAAATAATTTAAGCCTTAGCTCGGAACACGTTAGGAGAAGCTCTGCTTCTCCTAGCAACTACTCTTTTCCACTAGCGCAACTTGACTGCGCTGGTTATACCTCACACAGTAATTCACTATAAACTCAATTTTTCAGTATACAAGGCTCTACTGATTTTCTCACTTGGACAAAATATGTACTAGCGTGTAACGTAAGAAAATAGAATTTTGCTGCAACTGTACGCCCATAACCTGAGCCCGCTATTATGAAAAACCACAAACCTACCATTCTGGCTAAAGAGAAAAGCACGCAAGCATTCCAAACGTATAAGCGTAGTCTCGCTGTCAGTGCGGCCTGTATTGGTTTAGGGCTAGGTTTAAGTGCACATGCGAACGCATATCATGAAGACAATTCAACACCGCAAACCAGTGACCAAGCGCAAATGAATACCAAACCGACACTTACAACGCTCACCAACTACCAAGAAAACGCGCCATATATGTTCTCTTCGGGCTTACCCGATGCCTCTCACCTTTCTTTACTGAAAGAAAAAGGGGTGACGCACGTTGTAGATTTGATCCCAGGGGATAGAACCAGTGAAATCCTAACTACCTCAAAATTAGGACTCGATTACTTTAATGTGCCCGTGGATTGGGAAGGCCCCACATTAGCCAACTTTTTAAATTACGCTGCGTTTATGCAAACCGTCGATATCAAAGAAGACAAGGTACTTACGCACTGTAAACTGAATTGGCGAGGCGCTGCTTTTACGTATCTATACAGAATTAACGTACTTGGTGAAAATGAACAAGCCGCCCAAAAAGACCTTATGGCTATTTGGCATCCGAATCCAACATGGTTCGCCTTCATGAACGAGGTAATTGCCCACTACAATGAGGTAAACGGTAAAGAAGTAGCGATGTCGTTCGAGGCTGCCGCTCCTGAAAACCACTAAATTTCTGTCTTACCGAGAATAATGGCGGTCTAAGACCCTCTCGTCCCTACCAAACACATATGAAATTTCAGATTTATCATTGACACATACGGAATTTCATATACGATACATCACATACAAAATTTCATATGTGATGTGATTTATGTCGACTTGTTCTGATTCTTCGCAGCTACAGCCTTTAACATTTTTCAAATGCTTGTCGGAAGACACCCGCTTAAAGACGCTGCTTATGCTCTGTGTAAAAGGTGAGCTATGCGTGTGCGACCTTACTGATGCGCTTCAATTAAGCCAGCCCAAAATTTCACGCCATCTCGCTGACTTACGAAAGTGCGGTTTAGTTCTCGATACTCGTAAGGGTAAATGGGTGTATTACCAGCTCCATCCTGACCTACCCGCTTGGGCACTGGAGGTCATTAAAAACACCGCTATTCATAACAATGAATATATTAGCGAGGCGTTAGCGAATTTGTCCTGCGAGAATTGCTAGATTCCAAACTTTCTGGATGGCACAAAGACCGCTGCAAAAATGCACAGCAAAGGTCAACAGGTCTTGGTGTTAATTGCAGCTTAATACGTCGCCAAGTATCTGTTTTTTTCGAAGTCTTATTCTATTTATTACAGCTACCCACAGTAGCCTCGACCATTAAACAAGGTTTTATATGAAGATTTTATATATTTGTACGCACAACCGTTGTCGCAGCATTCTTTGCGAGGCCATCACTAACGCCTCGAACGGCAATGTAGAAGCGCGCAGTGCGGGCAGCCAGCCTGTCGGTGAAGTACACCCTCTTTCTCTTAAGTACCTTGCAGAGCGCGGGTTCAGTACAGACGGCCTTCAAAGCCAGTCGTGGGATGAATTTGAAGATTACGATGCTGATCTTGTTGTCACGGTTTGTGATTCAGCGGCGGGCGAGTCATGCCCTGTTTATTTCGGTAAATCTCTTAAGGTGCACTGGGGCTTAGAAGACCCGTCTAAGTTAGAAGGTAGCGAACAAGAGAAAGCAGAGGCATTCAACAACACCATTGATATTATTGAAAAGCGTGTAGCGGCATTAGCAGAACTTGCTGAGAAAAACTTAGATAAAGCAGCGCTTAAAGAGGCACTCTCAAAATTAGGAGCCCAGTAATGGGTAACAGTAAATCAATGAGCCAAGATATATCAAGCAACCAAGAAAGCTCAACGGCACAAAGCCCATCTGATAACGCGGTAATGGCGCAAATGCACAAGCCAATTATGGCTAACTTTGCATCAAGGTTCTCAGATCACAAGCCGCGTATTTTGCTACTTTACGGCTCGCTCAGAGAACGCTCGTACAGCCGCCTAGTAATTGAAGAGTCGGCGCGGTTGCTCGAATACTTTGGCGCTGAAGCCAAAATCTTTGACCCTCGTGGATTGCCGCAGCCAGATACTGAAGATGACTCACATCCAAAAGTGAAAGAACTGCGTGAGCTTATGATGTGGTCTGAAGGGCAAATTTGGTGTTCACCAGAGCGTCACGGCAGCATGACTGGCATTATGAAAAGCATGATCGATTGGGTACCGCTTAGCCTTGGCGGCGTGCGTCCGACACAAGGAAAAACGCTGGCGATCATGCAGGTATCTGGTGGCTCACAATCATTTAATGCGGTAAATCAAATGCGTATTTTAGGACGCTGGATGCGCATGTTAACCATCCCTAACCAGTCTTCTGTAGCAAAAGCGTTTTTAGAATTTGAAGACGATGGTCGCATGAAGCCGTCACCTTACTACAACCGCATTGTGGACGTAGTTGAAGAGTTGGTGAAATTTACTTTGCTGACCCGCGACAACAAAGACTTTCTCGTTGACCGCTATTCTGAGCGCGTTGAAAGCGCAGAAGAAGTGAGTAAGCGTGTTAATCAAAAATCGTTGTAAAGTAAGACAAAGGTGAATCAGAATGGGTTTCTTTGAACGTTATTTATCAGTGTGGGTTGGCCTTTGCATTGTTGCAGGAGTGGGCCTAGGCTATGCCATGCCGGGTGTATTTGCGTCTATTGCGGCGCTTGAATATGCGCACGTAAACCTGATAGTGGCAGTACTTATTTGGCTAATGATTTACCCAATGATGGTACAAATAGACTTTGGCTCAATTAAAGACGTGGGTAAAAAGCCGAAAGGCCTTGTACTGACCTTGGTGATTAACTGGCTGATAAAGCCCTTCACTATGGCACTATTGGGTTGGCTATTTTTTAAGGGCATTTTTGCCGACTGGGTAGATCCGCAAACGGCCACTGAGTACATTGCAGGCATGATCCTACTGGGCGTCGCTCCATGTACAGCGATGGTATTTGTGTGGAGTCACCTTACCAAAGGGGATGCTAACTACACGTTAGTCCAGGTATCAATTAATGACTTGATTATGGTCGTTGCCTTTGCTCCGCTTACCGCCATGCTGCTGGGCGTAACAGATATAACCGTACCATGGGATACCCTGCTGCTTTCTGTTGCACTGTATGTTGTATTGCCATTGGTCGCGGGTTATATCACGCGCCGTCACTTGGAAAATAAAGGCAATGACGCACAAGGAAATGGCGCTGTTGACGCATTGGTTAGCAAGTTCAAACCCTTTTCAGTTATCGGCCTGCTACTCACTATTGTTATTTTGTTTGGTCTTCAGGCCGAAACTATTTTATCGCAGCCGCAAGACATCGTGCTTATCGCAATACCGCTACTAATACAAACTTACGGTATTTTTGCCATTGCTTACTTTGCGGCAAAACATATGAAACTGCCGCATAATGTTGCAGCACCTGCATGTATGATTGGTACGTCTAACTTTTTTGAATTGGCGGTAGCCGTCGCTATTTCCCTATTTGGTTTACACAGCGGCGCAGCACTTGCCACTGTGGTGGGTGTATTAGTTGAAGTGCCCGTTATGCTTTCGCTAGTGTGGTTTGCGAACAAAACGCGCCACTGGTTTGACTAAGCGCATATGAAAAAGGGCGAACCGCAGTTCGCCCCTTTTCATCAATTTTTCTCATCAACCTTTATCAACGCTTTTTACAACGCTTTTTACAACGCTTTTTACAACGCTCTTTATAAGTCGTTAAAATCTTAAACCGCAATCGCTGGTTTGTAAGTATCGGGAAGAATAAAGCCAAAGCGCTGCAAAACTGACGTTAGTACGTCCCGTTTTATCGGCTTTTCTATAAAGCCCAGTGCACCTAAAGACATCACTTTTTCTTTCATCATTGGCTGAATATCGCCAGACACGACGATAACAAACGTTTCTAGCTGACGGCGTTTTATTTCACTTAATACACTGATACCATCCAAAACAGGCATGGTAAGATCCAGTAAAACCAAATCTACTGTGTGATGTGCTAATACTTCTAAAGCGTCCATACCATTTGACACTTCATAAATAGTTTCAGCAAAACCGTCCGGCAAATTGCTTCTTGCCATCTTGCGTGCTAACGCCGAGTCATCACAAATAAGAATATTAAAACCCATCAAATACAAACTTATAATTGGTTATTAATCCGTCAACAGAATACATTAAACAAAAGTATAAGAAAACAAAAAAGTGGCTGATTATTGGTAACTTAATCGCTATTTGTACCAATCTCCACTCTTCAAGCAATTTATTTTGTGGTAGATATAGCGGGTAACAGAATAAGGATCCCACGGCCATGCAAGAGTTCGCTGCTAGTCAAGATAAGAGTTTGGTGAGAAAAGTCGCCTACCAAATTCTGTCTCATTTCGATAAAAGTTACCGCTGGTTCACGCGCATCACACGTGGCGCTCAAGAAAGGTTCGAAAAGGGAAATTGGAAAGAAACTCAGCTTGCCTCTAAAGAGCGAATAACCATTTACGAGCAAAGCCTGTCAGACGCTGTCGCCGAAATTTATCAGCTAACTCAAGTACATCAAAAAGACGACGCTTTCTGGCAAGAGCTTAAGAAAGTATTTGCATTACAGCTAGAAGGCCACCCGCAATTTGAGCTAGCCGAAACCTTTTACAACTCTGTAATTGGCCGCTTGTTTAAACATAGAAAAATCGATAACGATATGATGTTTGTCTTGCCCAGCCGCTGTTTCTTACCCGGGCAAGACAGAGACAAAGTGATTAACAGCTTCGACACCACCACCTCGGTGCGTGAAATGTACGAGTCAATTTTTAAGATATATCGATACAACATTCCGTTTGAAAACTTCGAGCGAGACCTACAGAACCTTGAAAGCGCGCTTCGCGCTCGGTTGAACAAGGAACAGCTAGCCAGCGTTCAAGCTGTGGAAATCCTTAAGCCTACGTTTTTTAGAGGAAAAGCCGCTTACCTGATTGGGCGAATTTGCATGCCCGACGAAACGCTGCCGTTTGTTATCGCCATGAGACGCTATAACGAACCCCATATGTTTGTGGATGCGCTGCTAACTGATCGCAAAGACTTAAGCGTTATTTTCGGTTTTGCTCGCAGCTACTTTATGGCTGACACTCAAAACCCTGCGGAAGTTGCCGCCTTTCTTCAAGAGCTTCTCCCCAATAAAAAGCACTTCGAGCTGTACATGGCAATGGGACACTACAAGCACGGTAAAACAGTGTTTTATCGCAACTTCTTGCAGCACATGGACGAGTCAGACGACAAATTTGAGGCGGCCCCTGGCATTCGAGGCCTGGTCATGATGGTTTTTCATCTGCCCTCTTATGGCGTGGTGTTTAAGATTATTAAAGACGAGTTTGCAGAGAGTAAAAAAATCACGCGTGAACACGTTAAAGAATGCTATAAGTTAGTGAAAATGTCAGACCGTGTGGGTCGAATGGCAGATACCCACGAGTACGTAAACTTCAGGTTTCCGCTAGACAGAATTGAGCCTGAACTTATTGAAGAATTGAAAGAAACGTGTGCATCGAGCCTAGAATTCACTGAATCTGAACTCATCATTAAACACATGTACATTGAACGGAAAATGACGCCGCTTAATCTGTATCTACAAGAAGAAACAGATGAAGAGAAAATTACCCGTGCACTAGATGAGCTTGGACTGTGCATTAAGCAAATTGCCATGGCCAACATATTTCCTGGCGACATGCTACATAAAAACTTCGGTATTACCCGTCATGGCCGCGTTATTTTCTACGACTATGATGAAATTTGTTTAATGAATGAGCGCAATTTTAGATCCCTGCCGAAATCTGACGATCCTTATGCTATTGATACGCTCTCGGTAGCGCCTAACGACGTATTCCCTGAACAGTTTGAGCATTTCATTGTAGGTAAACGCAAGTTCAAAGATGTACTTAAATCGTTACACGGTGATTTGATGACCCCTGAATATTGGCACGAAGTTCAGGAAAAATGTGCACGAGGCGATGTTCAACACTTCACGCCTTATAACGCCAGCATGCGTTTTGACAGAGGCTAATTAAGTTAAGTGTTTGATTAAGGTGCACGTTGACCGGGTCCCAGTACAGTTCAAGAGTACAGTTTGAGAGCGCAGTTCAAGAGTGTAGAGCAAGCCAACGCACTGTGCATGCGCCCTCTAGGGCACTAGACACCTGAACAAATTGTCGCTACATGCGAAAAAGCTTAAAAGTGATCGTTTCGTTACTTAACACTCGTAAAAGCATGTGAAAGCGATACTGCTTTGCGACTGCTTGATTTTGCTTGCTGACGATTAATCGCCACATAATGGCGACAGCAACGCCAAACAAGTGTGTGACTGTTGATAAACAAAAGAAGCGTAATAATGAAAGTGCTACTTGTAGAAGATGATCCAAAGGTTGCCTCGCACATTGCAAATGGACTATTGGGTGAAGGGCATGAGTGTATTACTGTAGGTGATGGAACATCAGGCTACCAACAGGCGTCAAGTAACGAATTAGACGCCGTAATTCTGGATGTGATGCTGCCCGAACTCGACGGTTTTTCTGTTTTAGAAAAACTTCGCGAAGAAGGCAACACAACGCCCGTTTTATTACTGAGTGCAAAAAGTCAGGTTGAAGACAAGGTCAAAGGCCTTCGCACAGGCGCTAATGATTATTTAACTAAGCCTTTTGCCTTTGAAGAGTTACTTGCTCGCGTTGAGGGCCTTGCAGGTCGTAACAAAGAAGGTGAAGACAAAACGCTGATAAAAGTAGGCGACCTCACTCTAGACCTGGTTAACCGCAAAGTATTGCGTGGCGATCAAGAGATCGACCTGCAGTCTAAAGAATTTCAATTGCTTGAATGCCTGCTCCGTCACAAGGGTAAAGTCGTGACGCGAAGCATGCTGCTTGAGCAGGTTTGGAACTATCATTTCGACCCGCAAACGAATGTGATAGATGTTCACATTAGCCGCTTGCGTCAAAAAGTGGATAAGGCGTTTAATGTCCCGCTTATCGAAACCGTAAGAGGCACAGGGTATCGAATAGCGGATGGGCTTGCATGATAGCAATACGCGACTTTACGCGTAGTTCAAGTTTTCGCGTAGGCGTATTGCTCACCACTCTAGCTTGTATTGCCATTGTTTTAATTGTTTATTTTTGGCGATTAACGAGCAGCGACTTGTTTATTTCGGAATCGAATGCTGCCGTTAATGCCAAAACAAACGCGCTTATTACTCTCTATGAAAACCTCGGTATTGACGCGGTTAAGTTAGCGATAGCCAAAGACAATGGCCAACATTCGCCAAATGGCTCAACAATCACCTCAGCCTCCGACCACCTACGTTCATTTGTTGCACTGAGTAAAGATGAACAAGTTGTGGCTGGCAATTTGTCGTCAATTCCCCTTGTTCTTGAGCGCCACAAAGGCGCCAGTTTTGCTACCGCAGAAATAGTTATCACCCGCCCCAATAGCACAACGAGAAAAACGCTGCGCCAAGCACTTATGAGAGAAGTAACCCTTGGCGATCACGTGCTTTACGTTGGTCGTGGCATTGACGATTTATACAGCGCACAGTGGTTTGGTAAAACGTTCAGCTGGATCATTGTGGTGTTGCTTTGTACCTTGAGTGTGCTGAGCTTCGCTATAGCCGTTTACGTGGTTAATCGAATTAACCGCATGTCGCAAACGGCGGATAAGATTATCAAAACGGGAAACCTGCAAGAGCGTTTAGAAATTGACAGTAATTGGGACGATCTGAGCAGTTTGTCATTTGTGTTTAATCAAATGCTCGATACTATCGAGAGTTCAGTCAACAATATAAAGTCAGTGACCGATAGCATCGCCCATGACCTTCGCACTCCATTATCTCGACTTCGTAACACGCTAGAAAAAATCGAAGACACTCAACTAAGGGAAGATACAACTCAAGAAGCCGACAACCTTCTAAACATGTTTAACAGCTTGTTACGCATAAGTGGGCTTGAAACCACCAATAAGAAAGAAGGCTTTTGTTCCACTGACGTACGCGCCATCGTAGAGGACGTGGTTGACCTGTATCACCCCCTTGCAGAAGAGCGCGACATTACCCTTTCGAGCGAGCTCGATGCAGTTACAATGCTTGCCGATCCTAACCTGCTATTTCAAGCTGTAGCTAACGTGTTAGACAACGCCATAAAGTACTCTAACGAAAACAGTGTGGTCACCGTACAGCTCTCTACCACGGCAAGTCATATCGTGATTGCTGTGAACGATGCGGGAATTGGCGTGGGTGAACATGAAATTGTGAATCTGGAGCGCCGATTTTATCGGGCAGACGGCAGTAGAACCAGTAAGGGAAATGGGTTGGGCTTATCGCTCGTGTCTGCCATTGTGAAGTTACACGACGGCCACATTTGGTTTATTCACGACCCGCTAGTTAAAGGGCACGGGTTAGGTGTGGTATTTACGTTTAAGCGTTAAACTTTGGACTATTGCTTTTGTCGACAAAAAATAAAAAAACGCTGACGCTTTTTTCTTAGCATCAGCGTTTTTATCCTACATTTTCAACGTTGTGATTTGTGCCAGTCGCTTACGCTAACAGCGACTTCACGTACGCTTTAATCTCTTCATCTTGACCGTGGTCAAATAGACACTGCTGGAAACGCTCGCCAGATACGGCTGTTTTAACCAGTTCAACGTCCATTTTTTTCAGTGAATCGACGTAGATCTCTGGAGCCAACGCACGTTTCAAATCTGCGAGAATACCAGCGTTTCGTACTTGAGGTTCTTTACGTTCAACGGGATAGCCCGCGCCACGCTCGCCTGTTAACGCTTTCTCAAAGATATAACGCGCATTAAGTTCAGCGCCCCATCCAAAGCCTTTTGCAAAAGGTAACGCTAACGCATTTCCATTGTTAACTTGGTTAAACAAAAATGCATCTGAAGGGTCGATACAATAACCGCAAAATACGCCTGGATGAGCATTCAATGACATCATAGCC
Organism: Alteromonas sp. Cnat3-28; assembly: GCF_022348265.1. Lineage (NCBI taxonomy): Bacteria > Pseudomonadati > Pseudomonadota > Gammaproteobacteria > Alteromonadales > Alteromonadaceae > Alteromonas > Alteromonas sp. Cnat3-28. The sequence continues at coordinate 85,963 of NZ_JAKREY010000006.1, read as the reverse complement.
CCTTGACCCGTACCACAGCCTGAAATCACAAAATCGACAGCTTTCGAGTTGAGTAGAATAGCTCCCATTATGCCTAAGTGCACATAGGTAAGATGGTGATCAGTTTCGCTGTTCATACCCACATTGAATACAGCGTGTCCCAGTGAGTCCGCCACGCTTGTGAGCTCATTTAATATTACCGGATTCTTAGCCGCCTGACTGTTTTCCATCATCAATGCAACTTTCATGAACGCTCCTAAGCAAAGAAAAATAACGAATTAAACGCTTACATTAGCATGGAACGAAATGCCACCTCACGGGTAATGCCAAAGTAAATGTCGATTAGTTTCAAATGTGAAACGAAAACGGAAATATATGAAGATGGAGGGCCGACGAGTAACAAGTCACTGACCAGTAAATCTACTGGCCAGCATTTTTCAAAAAACGAGGTGAATGGCGTATTAGTCTGTTTGTTTTTGCATAAATATGGTGACTTCTGCCATCACAATGCCAAACTTACGAATATACGAACGGTTCATCATAGTACTGTCGTCAAATGCCCAAAACCAATCGTCAAACGTCACTGAATAGGTAGTGTCATCCACCGGCAAATCCATCTCGTAATGAAAGTTAAATGCGTTGCCAAAGCTTGTGCCCTTGGCTGGACCATCAATGTCACTCGCGCGACCCACATAGCTATTATCACTCTGCTTTACGATGGTCCAAGTACGGGACGTTGGACCGTCGCCCACACCGTAATTAAAGGATTCATCAAGGGTTAACGTATCGCCATCTACTGAACCATCGATGTCTACTACGAACCTTTGCACCACCTCGCCCGAGCGGTTCTGAACAATGCCCCAGGCTTTAACGTTCCCATCAAAAAATTGCTCAATATCGAAAACAGGCGATACAGACCTGTAGTCTTCACCATCGACTGAAACAGAGCATCCGGATAGCCCTGCCACCGTTAAAGTGGCAATTCCGATTCCTAAAACAAACTTCACCGTATTCTTTATCACTTTCGCAACCTTAATCAATTGACGAGATAGACTTGGCGTAATGCTAATAAAGCGTTGCCCTTATCCGTTTCCCAATAACTTCTTTCTAAATTTTGGCTCAGACGTTTTATCGCTTAGCCAGATATCAAAAAAACGCTGTGTAAATACTTTGTCTTCAATTTCATCAGCCTTTTCACCGTTCACGTAAAACACACTCGTGCCATCTTTCGTAGCGATACCGGTAATGACGTCGCCCTCGCTGACGTCAGGAAAGATACTATTCATTAGGGAAAGCCACTTGTCTGAATCATCAGCCGATAGGTCTCCTTGCTTTTTCATTTCATCAATAGAACGCTGGGCAATTTTCTTGCCTTCCAAGTCTCGCTGGTACGTTAACTTTAGTGCAAAGGGGGGCTGGTTGGCGTATTCACCTTCAGGCGCATAAAGCTCACCGGTATACACATCCCAGAAGTAGTAAGAGAACATTCCTTTTCCAACGAGCTTTGCATTGGGAACATAATTGCTGATGTGCTTAGCATCTGGCTCTTGCGCAACCGCATTCTTTGACATGGTTAGCCCGCTTGTTGATAACGAAACAAAAAGAATGATGGAAAACATCTTCGCAGCCATGCTAGCGCTATACATCGAATATCCCCACACACCACTGGCACTTTCTGGGGGCATTGATAAGGATTTAGCTCTCAACTGGCGCCATAGGCCATACATTTTGATAACCATAACTATGCTCTTATTAGCGTAATAAACTTTACAGGTCTTTTATTGAATTTCTATCTGGTTATACTCTTGCCTTCACACATTTGATCAACTGATACTAGGCTCTCGTTGTGCTTCCCCTTGATGCATTTAAATCGTCATTAACCCTGCCCTCACCGCTAGTCCCATTTAAGCCAAATTGGGAAGGTGCCAGCAAGGTATCGCTATTTGTTAAACGTGATGATGCTATTCACCCTGTAATGTCAGGTAATAAATGGCGAAAGCTAAGTCATGCGCTCACCAGCCCGTTGCCAAAAACGATAGTGAGTTTCGGCGGCGGTTTTTCTAACCACCTGCATGCACTAGGCTTTGTTTGTTATAAATTGGGCATTCCTTTTAACGCCGTTATTCGCGGTGACTACAGCGCTGCACCTACACCCATGATTGAGGATTTGGAAAGTTGGGGCACCCGTATCGAATATGTAGACCGAGTCACTTACAAAAAGCGAAACGATAGCGCATATCTACTTCATCTTAAGCAGCAGCAACCTGACGCGATGATCATTCCTGAGGGCGGAAGCCAAGCACAAGCGCTCCAAGGGATAAAGGACATGGTTGATGAAATCAACATAGATTTTGATTTTATTGTCGCTCCTGTCGCCAGTGGAGCCACTTTGGCGGGAATAGTCAGTGCATTAAATAAACGTAATGAAAATAATGCGAAAGACACTCTCCATCGCACTGGTTGCAACGCTGTCGGTGTTGGCGTGCTGAAGGGTGAAGACTACTTAGAAGGATTAGTCGAACAATTTCTTCCAGCCTCGCTTGGGCGATCAAATTGGCATATTGAACACAACTACCACTTCGGTGGTTACGCCAAAGCGCCAAATGAGCTTCAAACCTTCTGCAACGATTTTAATAGTACTTTCGATTTTGATATCGAGCCTATTTATTCCGGCAAAGCCTTTTGGGCAGTTAAAGATATGCTGGCCAAAGGTATGTTTGAAGACGGGTCACGCATTGTTGTACTGCACACAGGCGGCTTGCAAGGAGCAAGATAAAACGCTTTTATAACAGAGTGTTGCGCTCACAACCTTTCGGTGTTACAACTATCCCTGTGAGCTTGCTCACAATTCTTTTAAACACTAAACAACGATAACAACAAGAAGTTTGTCGCAGGATGCGGCATAAACATTAGCGCTTGCTACCTGCAAACTTCATCAAGGAATGATTATGAAAGATATTTTCTTCTTCGACTCAATGTTAACCCCTAAGATTATCACTTTCGTGTACTGGCTATTGCTTCTAGGATCTGTGGTAAGTGGCGTAACAACGATGTTTGTAGGGTACGACGCGAGTTTTTTATACGGCCTATTTATTATCGTGTCTGGCTGTATTGGCGCAAGAATATGGTGCGAACTGCTTATCGTACTTTTCAAAATTCACAGCAACCTTCAGAAAATTGCTAGTAAAGAATAGTGCCATACCAAGGCTAGCGCTTCTCTAGGGCCTATTGACCTTTATTGTACACCAAAGGTCAACAGGCCCTAGGTAGCGCTAGCAATCCATCTAGTACTTTGATTGTGTAAGACCATTAATATCAATCTGCGACAGGATAGCCAAACAACCTCTTTAACTTTGCTTTTATCCCTTTTGCGTGCTGAAGCTGTTCACGAAGCACACCTATTTGACTGAAGTTGGCGCTAAGAGGATTGTCCTTAGGCATTTTTCCTACAATGCCGTACTTTATCGTTATCGTTTTGTCTTCTTCAGCGAAAGTGCCGAATAACTTATCCCATATAATAAGTACGCCACCGTAATTCTTATCGATGTATGGTTTATTCGTTGCATGATGAATACGGTGATGCGTAGGCGTATTGAAGATACGCTCTAGCCAGCCTAGGTTTCCAATCGTTTGAGTGTGTACAAAAAACTGATAAGCCAGATTGATGGCGACAATGGCAAAGACCAGACTTGGCGAAAAACCAATAAGAATCATTGGTACCCAAAACAGCCACATGCCCACAAAAGGATACAAAACGCTTTGCCTAAAAGCCGTTGTGAAATTCATTTTTGTCGAGCTGTGATGTACCACATGCGCTAGCCAAAACCAGTGTATGTTGTGTGAAGCACGATGAAACCAGTAGTACAAAAAGTCTTGAAGGATAAAACCTGCAAAAAGTGACAGTGCGCTAAGCTCTATTTTAAATAGTGAAAACTGGTGCAACCAAATAAAGAAAGGCATTAGTAGAAGCAAGACCAAGGCATCAGAGCCCTGATGAAGTAATGCAAGTAAGGCATTATTTGCACTGTCTTTTACATTGTAAAACTGTCGTGCTTTTTTAAATTCAACAAAAACACACAGTAAAAATACAGGGCTCAAGCCTAGCAAAATAAGTTCAACGGGGATCAAAGCGTGCTCCTAACTTATCTAGACATTGCTTAATATCGTTTTGCAACAGGCGCGTCAGTAACCAGTTTGGTATATACCAGGGCGCCCGACAGGCAATGCGATAAGAAACGTTTGTTGCATTTTCTTGCTGCGTGAACGCAATAGCGCCCCTGTGCGCCTTCACTGGGAAGTCATCAACCACTCTATACTCAATGCCGTTGGTATCTGCACGAACAATTTCTTCTTTAAAGCGTACTCCCAGAATAGTGACTTCTCTTACGCAGCCCTTTCCGCCGCTAATCTCATTATCATTTTCTGCTTTCAATACCTTAAACGACGCGTTGAAAAAATCGCTTAAATTCTGGTGATCAAGGAGTGTATCGCGCAGTTCTTTGGGCGTTGCAGCAATATTTTTTTGGTAGTAAACGTTAACCATCTACGTTATTTCCTTTTTTGACGGCTCCTAGGGCCTGTTGACCTTTGTTGTACATTTTTGCAGCGGTCTGTGTGCCATCTAGACAAGGCGAATGTTTGACGGTTTAGTGGTTCTAAATCGAGAACATTCAACGCAGTATAGATGGCACAAAGGCGCTGCCCGAAGGGGTCGTTATGGAAGCCTTTTACTCTTTGTCACAGTCCTTTAACTTAGCCCGCTAGGCTTGCAGGACTGTTTCGCGATTAAAAGGCTTCCATTTAGACCAAAATTCGTACACCAAAGGTCAACAGGCCCTAGCATAAATTGACATTTCTATTTTATCTTGCGTTAATGCGACAGTGTTTTTGTTATTTTGCGACAAGCATATGCCATCAGTTTCCTCAGCCTATATCCAAAGTACGGTGAGCTATTTAGTTAGCTTAGGCGTTAATGCCGACAATGTTTCGTTAACTACCCAAAAGCATGACTCACTGTCTGGCTCTTCACGTGTTGATATGGATGTATACGTTGAGCTGTTAAACCAAGGGGTCGCATTAACCAACAATTCGTTATTTGGTTTTGAATTAGGTAAACATATTCAGGCGAAAGATTACGGGGTGCTGGGTTACCTTGTTGAAAGCTGCGAAAACTTGGCTCAAGCCATAAATGCGCTTACCCGCTTTGACGCGTTAGTCGCTGACATCGGCACCACCAGCGTGTTTTTCGAACCTGACAATACCCGCGTTGAGTGGGTACCCAAAAGCGCCGATTGCAAGCAGATGGTATTGCGCAACACTACAGCCTGGGTAGCAACCGTCTACAAGATATTAGGTTCTGCCTGTAAACTAAATGCCGTCACCTTTACGTTTCCTTTGAGCGATTCGGAAAAAGCCATGCTAGCGATGTGGTTCAATTGTGAGGTGGTTGATAACGCCAACACCAACGCCATTATTTTTCCTCAGCACCTTTTACATATTCCATTTACCAGCGAGAACAAAGCGATGTTTAGTGCGCTCGTAAAAGTATCCGAAGAAGAACTAATGGCGAGCAAAGGCGGCGACCGTGTTCAATTTGCCAATAGCCAGTTCTACGCCAATCAGCATGAAGACATAAGTCATAGAGTCGTTGCGCTTTTAAAAGCCAATCCAACCTTAAAAGGCTGCGATCAGCAACGCGTAGCCAATGCACTTTTTATCAGTCCGCGCACCTTACAGCGAAAGTTGAAGCAAAGTGACACTAGTTTTCAACAAATTCTCAATAGCGAACGCAAAGCCCGCCTAGATGATCTGCTGAAACATCACTCTATCGCTGATACCGCAGATTTATTGGGGTTTCAGGAACAATCATCATTTACCCACGCCTTTAAAAAGTGGTACTCAACAACACCACTGAAATACCGAAAACAACTTTTAGCGCCTTAAAGCTAATATCCACTTCCTTATCGCCGAACTATTAAGTCGCGTTGAAAAACAACCGATAAAAAGCAATCGTCTTAGGATTAGTCTCTTAATCTTTTAGTATGAAATGGTAATGTTTAGCTATCGCAATGGTGAATATTAAACTAATGTGACGTAGTAAGCGTAGGTATTAGCAAGTGTCCAGCAACGCTAACTCACAGGAGATGCGCTATGATCGACCGTCCAGTTACATTGCCAACGCCATTAAACGTACTCGTGTCGAAGTCACTAAGCTTATGTGAGCTTATGTTACCCGTATGCGATGTGTTTTATCCTTTTGCGGCCATCTATGAAAACGGCCGGGTAGGTTGTATTTTCAACGACGAAACGCAAGGTAAAAAGCGCGAGTCGCAGCTTATCGAGCAGCTTCAGTGGCGAATTATCGACACTACCACCGACACCAACAGCTATAGCGTATTGGTTTATGCTGCGGCGGTTAATACCTAAGACAGTAAAACCCTCGACGCCATTGCCATAGCCACTGCTACACCAAATCATGAAGAGCGTTTGATTCTTTACCCTTATTACAAAGTTGATGATAAGGTAGTCATATCGCCACCAATTGATACGGTTACCCGCTGAAATTCGAGCGACTTTATATTTTAAACCGAGCAGAATTGCAGACACGTTATTAACTTTAAAACGTGTCTGCTTTCGTATCAGCTCAAACTTTTATTGAACGACGTATCTCGGCGTGAACCATAAACGGTCAATAATGAGGGCTTTGAAAGGTAGGCCGCTAGTAGGTGTGCAATACCTTTTACATTCGTTGTTACGATTAAAATTTTTTGTACTGTCATGGGCTGTCTTTGCTTGCCAAATCCCATTGGTCTGCTAGCATTCAGCCCAAAATTCATTAGCAAAATTAGGGATTAGTTATTATGTCTCGCGTTTTAATTATTGGTGCTGGCGGTGTTGCGTCGGTAACTGTGAAAAAATGTGCACGTTTACCGCAACATTTCGACGAAATTTACTTAGCAAGCCGCACGGTATCTAAGTGTGAAGCGCTACAGCAAGAAGTAGGTGCAGATCGCGTTAAGGGTGTTTTCGCTGTTGATGCCGACAACGCAAAAGAAGTGGAAGCACTTATCAACGAAGTAAAGCCAGACCTAGTAATCAACCTTGCGTTGCCATATCAAGACCTTCCAATCATGGATGCATGTCTTGCAACTAATACTGATTACCTAGACACCGCCAATTACGAGCCTAAAGACGAAGCGAAGTTTGAATACTCGTGGCAGTGGGCTTACCAAGACAAGTTTAAAGACGCGGGCATTATGGCCCTTCTTGGCAGTGGCTTTGATCCAGGTGTAACTAACGTTTACACAGCATATGCAGCTAAGCATTACTTCGACGAAATCCACTATCTTGATATCGTAGACTGTAATGGCGGCGATCACGGCCAGGCTTTCGCGACTAACTTCAACCCTGAAATCAACATTCGTGAGATTACCCAACGCGGTCGCTATTGGGAAAACGGCGAGTGGAAAGAAACCGATCCGTTAAGCGTACGTGAAGATCTGGACTATCAAAACATTGGTGTTCGCGCATCTTACCTGATGTTCCACGAAGAGCTAGAGTCTATTGTTAAGCACTTCCCTACCCTTAAGCGTGCACGCTTCTGGATGACCTTTGGCGATGCTTACCTTAACCACCTGCGTGTACTTGAAGGTATTGGTATGACTAGCATTGAGCCAGTTGAATTCCAAGGCCAGAAGATTGTACCACTAGAGTTCTTAAAAGCCGTACTTCCTAACCCAGGCTCACTTGCTGAAGGTTATAGCGGTATGACGTGCATTGGCACTTACATCACAGGTATTAAAGATGGCAAAGAAAAAACTATCTTTATCTATAACAACTGTGACCACGCGAAATGTAACGAAGAGGTAGGCGCGCAAGCCGTATCTTACACCACAGGTGTTCCTGCGATGATTGGCGCAGCGCTTATGCTTAACGGCACATGGAAAGAAGCAGGTGTATGGAACATGGAACAATTCGATCCAGACCCATTCATGGATATGCTTAACGAGCATGGTCTGCCATGGCACGTACTCGAATGTGAAGGTAGCCCTTTCACTAAATAATTGAAACATCAGGGCGCTTAATTCAAGCGCCCTTTTTTATTAACGCCACTATTTAAATCTAGATCAGATTACTGGAATGTAGGACACAGAGTAGTTTTGAGCTACGACCTGTAATGTAATACATTAGGCGTTTGATAAATGTTGAAAGCCGTTTTATTTTTTGGAGCTTTATCCCATTGACCGATTTAACTCAACGTACTGATATTCCCTCTCCTTGCTACGTGCTGGAAGAAGCAAAATTAATTAAAAACCTTGAGCTGATGAAACGGGTTCAAGACGAATCTGGCGCGCGTATTATCTTGGCGCTTAAAGGCTTTTCTATGTGGTCTTGCTTCGACATCATCAAACAGTACTTACACGGAGCAACGGCCAGTTCGGTTTGGGAAGCGAAACTTGCTGCAGAGATGGGTAAAGAAGTTCACGCATATTCTCCTGCGTACAAGGTTAATGACGCAAAGGAATTGGCGGGTCTTGTTAATCACCTGTCTTTTAATAGTTTGACCCAGTGGAACGCGCATAAAGACGTGCTAGCAGGCGTGTCGTTAGGCCTTCGCATAAACCCTGAGCATCAAGAAGCAGATACACCACTGTACGACCCAGCTGCACCAGGTTCGCGCTTAGGCATACGCGCTAGTGAGCTAGAAGGCGTAGACTTATCGGGTATTGAAGGTTTTCACTGCCACAACCTTTGTGAGTGTGATTCTTTTGCTACTGCACGCACGCTTGAAGCCATTGAAAAGCGTTTTGGCAAATGGCTTGGTCAATTAAAGTGGTTAAACCTAGGTGGCGGACACCTGATGACCCGTGAAGGGTATGACGTTGAGCACCTCATCAAAACACTAAAAGACTTTAAAGCCCGTTACCCACACCTAGACGTAATTCTTGAGCCAGGGTCTGCGGTAGCATGGCAGACAGGGCCATTAATTTGCGAAGTGGTTGATATGGTAGAAAATGACGGTGATATCGCTATTCTAGACATTTCAGCTACTGCACATATGCCAGATGTGCTGGAAATGCCTTATCGCCCTACAATTTTGGGCGCGGGTATGCCTAATGAAAAAGCATATAATGTGAAGCTAGGTGGCAATTCGTGCCTTGCTGGCGATGTCATTGATACCTACTCATTCGATGCGCTGCTTAAGACCGGCGATCGATTACAGTTTGAGGATATGATGCATTACACCATGGTAAAAACCACCTTCTTCAACGGTGTAGAACATCCTGCTATCGGCATTCTGCGTTCTAACGGCGACTTTGAGCTGGTTCGCGAATTCAGCTACGAAGACTTTAAAGGTCGTTTGTCTTAATTAGCTTTTTTGTAATTGGCTAATTGTTCATAAGCCTTTTTACGGGCAAGCTGTTTGATTAAACAAACAGCTTGCTAATTTACACGGCTCACACAGTAAATTCCCTACTATCTGATTCACCTTAATCAATGAACCCCTCATTTTTCTCAGGTTAATATTAAACCCAAATATGAGTTAATAGTCACCAGAGAAGACTGATGCGAACACTAAGTAGTTTTAGATAACTACTTAAGAAAATAACGCCCTCTTCATCAGCTTAAAATTCACCTTCCAATTTGTCTTAATTTTATGCTTTAGCGCGCTTTTTCTACTGACTTTGGGATCTTCAACGTTTGCAATAACGTCTTCAAGGGCAGCAGGGTGTAAATTAAAATCTTCAACCCTTTCTTTGGGAACATTTCCATAGCCTTTATATTCATTCACCTTGTTTTCAAAATGAATAATCGACATCCACATTCGCTTTCCTCTGACAGGCGTCAGTTCTTTTACACCACTCCAATATCCGTGCCTTTCTTGACACCAGATGGTTTTAAAATCTTCACTTTTTTCAATTAAACTCATAAACGGATTATGCACATGTGAGTGCAGGCCTAGCCTTACACGAGGCGCTACCTGCAGCGTATATCCGTCAACAAAGTCAATTGCCATAAAAGATTGCTCTGAAAATTGATTCTGTACTTCTTTAACGAAGTCTTGGTGAAGGCTATCATCGTTATCAAGCCTCGTCGTAATAAGAAAGGGGGCTGTTAATCTGGACGCTATTTCTTTTTTTATAGACGGGTAAAAGTTTTCCATTCCGTCTGCGTAAATAGGGATAAAATTGGAGAATTTTGAAGCTAGCTCGTTTATTTTTTCGCGATAAATTTCTGGTGTATTCGTATCGAAAAATACTAGCCATTCAAAGTTTTTTACCGTTTGAGATTTTATAGACGAATAACAGTATTGCTCAAACAGCTTCAATCTGTTTTCCATCCAGCTATCAGTTAAAACTTTGGATTGAGATTTGGTCTCATCCCAACCTTTTTTTCGAAGATTAAAGCGCGTTAATATGAAATGCTGAAACATGATAATGCCGTTGAATATAAGAAAATGAATTTACAAAGAAAAAGAATGCAAAAGGAATATTGAAATAATACCAATAAAAACTATTCTTTTACGAAATTTTTTCTTTTTCTTTGTTAACTAAGACCCACAAAACGTTAATTCGCTCACATTATTTCCTGAAAAAGGAAAAACTGAATTGATTTCAGGTCGAAGCGAGGCCTTAGCATTCAAGTAAACAACGTAGGAATTCATCGCGCATTGATTTTTATGGCGGCGCGATGGGGTTAGTGACTATACAACTCCACTTCCCGACGCCGCCTCAGATTTGTCTATCTCACCTTCAGCCAGTACTTCGTCATCTAACTCAATTTTAAATGACGTTCCTGCTTTTCCATGCAGGCTATAACGAAAGCCGTACATTTCGCCTTCATTTAGAGAAACTTCCGCAAAGGTATTAGGGTGGATTAAGTCGTAAACACCTGAGTCGTTAGCTTGAGAAAATATATCAACTAACCATTTTCCTTCTGACATGGTGATTTTGAGTGTTTTTGTCATATGAGCCTCCATAAACCTCAGTCCTTTTTGAACTGGGCAGTTGACGTGAATTACACTCCTTTGTATTTATTCTAAGGCCCTTAAGATCAACAACGTGTTTACGCTTTTGCGTCTAGCCCAGCTTGATAAAGCGCATTCTTTTTCAAGTCATAGTGAGTGGCGACCACCGCCGCGGCCTTTTTAAGCGGCATGTGCTCACACAATACACTTAGCAACGACATTGCCTCACTGGGTATCGCCTGGTCACTTACCTTCGCAGGGCCAATCATGACGACGAATTCGCCTTTCTGGTGCGCAACATCCGCATTGAGATAATCAATTACATCTTGCGCGCTGCCACTCACGTAGGTTTCGAAGGTTTTGGATAGCTCTTTCGCTACCACAATCTGGCGATCGCCTAGAACGCGCTGTATATCAGTAACGGTGTCTAAAATTCGTCGTGGGGCTTCATAGTAAACAGTGGTGAACGTTCTATCTATTAGCGCTGACAACACGCTTTCACGTGCCTGCACTTTAACCGGTAGGAATCCTTCAAATATAAACTTGTCTGTTGGCAGTCCCGAAGCACTTAATGCTGTAATTGCAGCACATGGGCCCGGCAGAGCGCTAACCGGAATACCTTGCTCACGGCACTTGCGTACCAAAACAAAGCCCGGGTCGCTGATTAACGGTGTTCCAGCATCACTTATTAATGCTACCGACTCGCCGCCCTTTAAACGCTCACAAAGCATTGCTGTGCGCTTATCTTCGTTATGCTCATGCAGAGAAAGAGTTTTCGTTCCAATGCTAAAGTGCTGTAAGAGTCGAGCGCTGTGACGGGTGTCCTCGGCAGCGATCCAGCTTACTTCACTTAATACGCGTATTGCTCTGGCACTTATGTCGTCTAAATTACCAATAGGTGTTGGAACAATATATAAGGTGGCGGTGTCTGTCATAACAGTGGTTAAGTCTTACGTTATTTTTAAAGAATATGCGATAAGTGTATCACGCCATTAGTCCAGATTATGCTGGCAAGCGTAGATTTTCACACTGGTTAAGATAAACTTGGCCTATAACGATGTAAAAGGAATGAAACTGTGCGTCATATTGGACAAGCTGGAAAAATCTTTACGCTATCAGCCGTCGCTTCTGTATTGGTGCTAACGGGCTGTGGAAGTACACCTAAAACCCAGTCAAAGCCTGTGGTAGTGCAACCTACCCCAATTGAAACCACACAGGTTGAAGATAACGTCACACCTGAGCACAAACTCCTTGAAGCAAAAAAAGTTTGGGAGCGCACCCGCAACAAAGAACAGCGCGATACGCTGTTGCTGCAAGCGGCTGACCTGTACCTTCAAAATCAACAGCCCGTTTTGGCTCAGCAAGTGCTATATGAGGTAAAAGAAGATGGTATTTCAGGGGAAAATCAATCTTATTACTCCCTTCTGGTAACCAAAGCCTATGCGGGAATGCCTGATGCCTCGGCAGAAGAATTGCTGGCTATGTTGGATGGCGTAACCGGTACAGGCGAAACCGCATTCCAAAAAGCGGAGCTTCAAACCCAGCTCTTCACGCAGCAAGGCAACCTGGCTGCGGCAGCGAATAGCGTATTAAAGACCAATCTTACTGACGATGAAAAAGTGCAACAAGTTTGGCAGTGGATTACCTCCATTCCAGCATCGTCACTTGATTCAGTGGGCAGTGCTTATCCCGACCTGTCTCCTTTCATTACTCTTCGCGAACTAACCGAAGAAAACGCGTCGTCACCGGAAAAATTAGCCAAAAGCCTGCAGCAATTCAAGCAGGTTTATCGCGGTCATGTATTAGAAAACGCTTTGCCTGAAAACGTGATTGAAGCAACCCAGCTTACCGATGCTGGCGCCAACGACATTGCGGTTTTACTACCACTTTCTGGCAGGTTAGCTCGCACAGGACAAGTCGTTAAAAATGGCATCATGGCGGCTTATTACACCGATGTTGAAAAGCGCCAAGATGAACACCTTCTACCTCGTCTTCGTTTTATCGACACCAACGAAGTAGATACACAGCATTTACTCAGCGAAATTGGCGATACCAAGTTCATCATTGGCCCTCTTTTAAAAGACACTGTTGAACGTTTAATTCCCAGTTTGCCGCTTGGTGTGAACGTACTTGCATTAAACAGGCCTGACGAATTGCCAGACAATGCGTCTACTAAAGGGTTGGCAACAGGATCGTCAAATCCGGCGGTAGCCGATGATGCTCTTGCCTCTGGTACAGGTCTCGCAGGTGATGACACACAAAATGAACTCCACTCATTAGGCTTGCCTACCTCGCTGAATTATTACGGGCTAGCACCAGAAGATGAAGCAAAGCAGCTTGCTGAATTTATCTTTAATAAAGGATATCGTGCGCCTATCGTTATTGCCGCACAAAGCAGTCTGTACCAGCGAATGGACGACACCTTTAAAAAGCACTGGCGAATACTCAACAATCAGGAAAACAAGCAGCGCGCCAACATAACGTCGGTATCGTTTAACGACAGTAATTCACTTCGAGAGGGAATTACACAGGCGCTAGATGTGGCGCAAAGCAACGAGCGTATCAATCAAATTGAGTACATGACAAATGATGAAGTGTACAACATGCCTCGCAGTAGGCGTGATATTGATGCCATTGTTGCATTTGCCTCACCTCAAGACACAGAACTGCTTAACCCCATTATCGAAGCGAGCTTAAACCCATACGATGGCAAACAAGTCCCCGTGTATGCCACCTCTCGTTCAATGGATTACGACAGCGGGAAAAACCAATGGCGTGACCTGCAGAATGTACACTTTATCGACATGCCTTGGTTAATGCCTTCACATAGTTGGCAACCTCTTCAGCAGGAGATTGAACAGGCTTGGCAAAATCAAAATACTATGCAAAAACGTTTATTTGCGTTCGGTTTTGATGCCTATCAGTTGCTGCCTCAGCTAGGCATGCTTAACACGCTGAAATATCTTTCATACGAAGGGTTAACGGGTACACTTTCCCTTAATCAACAAGGTGAAGTAATACGCAAACAGCCTCAGGCAATTATTCGTAACGAAAAAGTTCAAATGCTTTCGGAGTAAAATTATGTCAACACTGCAAGGGAGTGCAGCAGAAGACAAGGCCTGTAAATATCTGATGGAACAAGGCCTTACTCTTCGATGCCGAAATTACCACACTCGGCGTGGCGAGCTCGACATTGTTATGCAAGACGGCAGCACCATAGTGTGCGTTGAAGTTAAATACCGAAGACGAAATCAGTTTGGCAGTGCTCTAGAGTTTGTGACTGCCAAAAAGCTCCAGCGAATTCAGGCTGCGTTTGATTTCTATTTGTTAGATAATGGCTTAAATCCAGCGTCTACTTCTCTGCGAATAGACGTTGTTGCCATAGACGGAGACAACCTTCAGTGGTTGAAGAACGTGGGCTAAAGACTGACAATATCCAGCTTTTAAACTGATGTCCCCCAAAGAGGGCTAGAAGCGTACGCCAACGATGGGCGTGGCCGATATTGATGAAAATGTCTTTATGTCAGAAGTATTCCGTTTGTTTTATCTTATGATTTGCAACCCTTCATCGGTTTGATGAAAGTTTCTTAGGTTCCCACAAATAATGAGTCATCCCAACAACAAGGTTTCGTCCAGCAGCGTTGATAACCAAGAAATAGAGCTAATAGTCGGCAACTCCAGCTCTAATTTTTCTGGCGTAACGTCTACGATGCTGCAAGTAACATCGCTACAGAAGCATATGATTAATTTGCGGATAATGGGCAAGCATTTTGTTCCAGACCCATCAATGACTATTACTTTTTGGGAGGTCGCAAAAATGTGTCGACGCCCGCTTAGTAATGGTAAGTGGCGAATTTTTCATGCACGTCGCGTTGACGAGATGATTCAGGGTGTGATCCTCAAATACGTGTTTCGCGCCAAAATAAAGCTTGTATTTAGCTCTGCCGCTCAGCGAAAGCGTTCGGCTTCTACGGTGTGGTTAAGCAATAAAATGGATGCGGTTATTGCAATGAGTAATCGCTCTGCAAAATATCTAAATAAGCCCCCCGCCAAGATAAATCTACACGGTGTGCAAATAGACAACTACACGCCAGCAGAAAACAAGCAAGAAGCATGGCAAGCATTAGGCTACGGCGGCAAGTACGGCATTGGTATTCTGGGAAGAGTTAGAGAGCAAAAAGGCGTTCATCTATTTGTTGAAGCGTGCATCAAAGTATTGCCCAAATACCCTGACGTGAACGCAGTAGTTGTAGGTGCCATATCCTCGAGTAACCAAGAATTTGTAAACGAGCTTAAAGAAAAAGTTTCTAGAGCCGGGTTAACTGACCGAATTGTTTTCACCGGTGAATTGCCGTTTGAGCAAATTCCTAGAATCTTCAGTGCACTGTCATTAGTAAGTGCACTTAGCTATAACGAAGGGTTTGGATTAACTGTACCTGAAGCCATGAGTGCTGGAGCTGCGGTATTAGCTACTCAGGCGGGCGCATGGGAAGACATCATTAGGCCAGGCGTTGATGGGTATATTGTACCTACCAAAGATCAGCAAGCTGTCACAGAAAAGATGGATTTGCTGCTTTCGGATATGGACAAACTTGCAGAAATGGGCAAAGCCGGGCGCGAACACGTTGTGAAAAATTTTAAAGTTGAAGATGAAGCAAGAAACTTGGTTGAGTTTTTTCGCACGCTTCAATAGAAAATGCGGGTTGATTATCGCGAGCGATAAACGTTAGGCCTTTTTCTCTCGCGCTGAGGCCACAGTTTAAACCTCTGACTTTCAGATACTGGCCATTACAAAAATCAAGGCGCTGTAATGCAGCGCAAAAAATTTCACTAAATGGTCTGCCATTTGGTGAAAACAAAGAGATGACACATGATTGAACAGATAAAAGCGAATTTTACCGAGAGCATACAAACCAAAATAGCGGCATCGGAAATATTGCCAGAGCATATTGAGAAAGCGGCGTACATGATCGTTGAAGCCTTAATTAGAGGTAATAAAGTACTGAGCTGTGGTAATGGCGGGTCTGCAGGTGATGCGCAACATTTTGCTTCCAACATGCTCAATCGCTACGAGCGCGACCGTCCCAGCTTACCGGCAATCGCATTAAGCACAGACACCTCAACCCTGACGTCTATTGCGAATGACTATAACTTCGAAGAAATATTTGCGAAGCAAGTACGAGCGCTCGGCCAACCCGGAGATATACTGTTGGCTATTTCAACCAGTGGTAACTCTCGTAACGTCATAGCAGCGATGGAAGCGGCATTATCTCGCGATATGACCATTGTCGCGCTTACTGGCAAAGACGGCGGTGAAATGGCGGGCTTTTTAAGTGAACATGATGTTGAAATTCGCGTGCCGTCAAACCGCACTTCGCGTATTCAAGAAGTTCATTTACTGGTAATTCACAATTTATGTGAATGCATTGACGACAGCTTATTCCCTGCCGATCACGGCGACGAGTAGTAATACCAGTCCGCATAGATAATTACCCACTCAGCGAGAGTTAAAATGTTCGTAATCGCGGCGTGTTACCGTAGGTATAGTGGTTCTACATCAAGGTGACACAACAAAGAGTACGAACATTTTAAACTCGCCCTTCGGGAACGTCTGGCAAGCTTCATAGCAAAGCGTGGGAATGCAGGAATGGCTGTTCCCTTTCAAATTCCCAGAATGCAGCTATGAAGCTTGCCAGCCCCTTCTGAGTGGGCAATGATCTATGCGGATTGGTATAAAACAGATAACGAGGACACAAGTGAAAAATTTGGGACTACTGGGTTCTTTATTAGCCCTAATTCTTACATTACAAGGGTGTGTAGTGGCCGTTGGAGCTGCAGGCGCCATGGCTGCGAAAGTGGCTAATGACAGACGTACTGTGGGCACGCAGCTTGATGACCAAAATGCCGATGCTGCGGTGTCGTATCAATGGTCTAAAAGCGATGCGCTTAAAGAGCAGGCTAACCTGCAAGTGGATGTTTATAACGGTGTAGCGTTGCTAACCGGGCAAGCGCCAAACCAAGGCTTAGTTGACGAAGCTGTGCGCCGCGCCCAAGAAGTAAGCTATATCAAAAAAATTCACAACCAAATTAGAATTGGCGAGGCGATAGGTGCAGGCACACAAGCCAACGACCTGTGGTTAGCGTCAAAAGTGCGTACTAAAATTGTGGCAGACGAACGAGTGCCTGCTCTACAAGTTAAGGTAGTGGTTCAAGATTCAGAAGTATTCCTGATGGGTCGGTTAACCAATTTAGAAGCCACAGCCGCTGTAGATATTGCTCGTAATATTACGGGTGTCGCGCGCGTAGTTAGAGCCTTTGAAATTGTTCAATAGAGAGTTCGCCACTGCCCTTTTGGTTGCAGGGGCACTCTTTATGGAAATTTTAGACGCCACGGTTATCACCACGGCGTTACCTGTCATTGCTGCCGACTTCAATGTGCCGGCAGCCCACTTATCTATTGGTGTATCGGCATACTTGGTAGCCGTAACACTCTTTATTCCATTAAGTGGTTACGCCGCCGATAAATTTGGCGCACGCACTATATTTGTAGCAGCGATTGCCGTATTCACTTTTGCCTCGGTGCTTTGTGGTCTGAGTACCAGCTTATTCGAATTTACCTTATCTCGAATTCTTCAAGGTTTAGGCGGGGCAATGATGGTTCCCGTGGGAAGATTAGTGGTTCTGCGGGACTTGCCAAAGGAAAAGCTGGTAAAAACCGTGGCCATTATAACCTGGCCTGCGTTAAGCGCACCGCTACTAGGTCCTGTGCTAGGCGGTTACATCGCCACTCATTTCAGCTGGCAGTGGATTTTTTATATGAATATTCCACTGGGCATTATCGCTATCATCGCGTCACTGTATCTCCTTAAAAACATTAAAGGCAATGTAGGTAAATTCGATATTAAAGGCTTTTTACTCACCGGTATCGGCTTTGCGCTATTTATGGCGGGGATCGAGTTTTTAGCTAGTACCAGCGACAAGCTTATTCGACCACTTGGCATCATCGCTATTGGCTTAGTACTCATGGTATTGGCAGTCAAACACGTAAAAACGGCCAAGAATCCACTATTTTCTTTCGATGCGATGCAACACAAAACCTTCCGGCTTACTGTGTTTGGCGGCTCTGTGATGCGTGTCGCACTTGGCAGTGCACCGTTTCTTGTGCCACTCATGCTCCAGCTTGGATTAGGTTACTCACCTGTAGAAGCCGGCTCACTGTTGCTGTGGCTGTTTGCTGGAAACTTAGCGATAAAGCCAGCGACAACGTGGATCATGAATACCTTCGGCTTCAAACGCGTGCTTGTAGTAAACGGCGTGCTCATCGCCCTTGGTTTTGTGGCGTTCGCGATGATAAATCACTCCACATCGTCATTTACTATTGCCGTTATTTTATTTGTTAACGGTATTACTCGCTCAATGCACTTAACGTTAATAAACACCATTGCTTTTGCCGACGTCCCCCCCAATAAAATGCGAGACGCAAACACGCTAGGCGCTATTTTAATGCAAATGAACCGCGGTCTTGGCATTACGCTTTCTGCGCTTGCTATCGCTGCTGCAGCATTCATTCTTGGACAAAGCGCCAACATGCCAAACCTACAAACGTTTACGCTATCTATGATGTTTATGGCCGCAGTAGCACTTGTCAGCATTTACGATAGCTTAATGCTGTCTAAGGAAGATGGTGATTCAGTGTTAAACAAACGAAAAGCGAAAAAAGCACGACAGACTTAGTTAATAGGCTTCATTAAGTGAACTGATGACAATTGTCATACGCGATTGGTGACGTTTGTGACTAACGCAATCTGAGGTACCTCGGCATACTTTACCTATAGACATTACTACATCAGGTAAAGCTCATGGAACAAGTATCTCACGCTTCATCAATAACTCCCGTTCAAAATGCTTCCATCCCATTGGAACAGCAGCGGGAAGATTTTAAAAAGAACCGATTCATTGCCATGCCGCTGGCAGGCACTGTTGTTTGGGCTCTACTTGGTATCAGCGCTCCCTTTGTATCTGAATTAACCATAACCTGGTTGCTGTATATCGGCACAGGTGCCATCTTCTACCTCGGTGCAGGTCTTTCCTACCTCACCGGTGAGCGATTTTTTGCCAAGAAGGCGGCAAAGAACAGTTTTGATAGTCTTTTCTTCGTTGGCATGATTATGAGCCTAATGGTATTTGCCATTGCGCTTCCCGTTGCAGCCATCGACCACACCACCGTTCCATTGAGTATTGGCATTCTCGCAGGCCTGATGTGGATGCCTTTATCATGGGCTATCGAACACTGGATAGGCTACTTTCACACGCTAACCAGAACCTTCGGCATTGTCGCCGCCTGGTACTTGTTTCCCGATGCGCGGGTAGAGGCAATATCGGCTGTGATTGTCGCTGTCTACATTGTGTCATTAATCACCCTTGAACGTCGTTTTCAATCAATCAAATCTAACTAATTTCACTTTAATTAAAAAGGAATGCACTATGACTTATTTACTTTTAGCAGTTGCAGTTATCACCGAAGTTACCGCTACCATGCTGCTTAAAATGTCGAACGGATGGGAGAAATGGGCTTTTGGGTACGGCGCTATCTTTTTCTACGCGATATCTGGGATGCTGTTTGCCATGGTCTTAAAGAATATGGGAATTGGGGTCGCCTACGCCATTTGGTCGGGCATGGGAATCGCACTTATCACCGCTGCTTCGGTGGTATTTTGGAAACAAACTTTCGACATTTATGCCGTGCTGGGTATTATGTTGATTATCTCTGGTACGCTGCTAATTACTAGCAAGTCTGCCGTTGTATTTCAGTAGGGACGAAGTACTCACAATGCTCAGCAATAAAAGCATACAAGATAGTAACAGCGCGGTGCCTGCCGTCAAAAACGAGAGCGCCGCGCCTGACATGCCCCTTTTAGCAAGTGGACGGAAAAAGCGCTGGTCTCACGGAAGCTTGTTTTTTTCACTGTTCTTTTTTGTTCCGCTTATTATTTCCCGTCCTCTTCCCATCGAAACATGGGTACTTCAAACCCTGGGATACCTTAGCTTTGTCATTCTTTACATTAAAGCCATAAACCAGCCTGTTAAAACACTGCCCACTTATTTGCTACTCATGTTTCTACTTTCTGTAGCTTGCAGCTTTCAAAACCCTGGTGGCGCAACCATTATCGGCTTTATTGCTTTTATCGTAGGTTATTACAATTCGCTCAAGACAGGCATAATGAGCATAGGCGTGATGATGCTGGTACTCGTGTCACTGCACATTACCGTATTTAATAACGCACATTTTCTTTTAAGTGCTTCGTTGCTCAACAGCTTAGTGCTATTCGGGTTTGGTGTTATGGAGCGCAAAGAAACGCTCCATAGTCTGAAAGAGAGCCAGCAGGCCGAAGCACTACGAGTATTGTCTGCGATCGCTGAACGTGAGCGAATAGGCAGAGACTTACATGATGTTGCGGGTCACGCACTCAGCTCTATTTCGTTAAAGGCACAACTGGCCGATAAACTTATAAGCAAAGATAAGATTGAAGACGCGCATCGCGAGGTAAAAGCGCTGGCACAACTTTCTCAAGCGCTACTGAGTGATATTCGTCAAGCAGTGTCAGATATCAAGCAGCTTTCTCTTAGCGATGAAATAGCAAAAGACAAATCACTGTTAGAAGAAAACGGCTTTAATGTTACAACCGATATTGAAGGCGGCGCTGAAGCACGTTTAAGCGCTAAACAAGAAAGCCAGCTTGCGCTTATTATCAAAGAGCTGACAACCAATACCTTGCGCTATTCAAACGGTAACGCGGTATCCCTTGGTCTTGAAGTTAATGAGCAAACCGTGAAAATGACCTATAAAGATCATGGCGTAGTTGAGAACACCGCATCAATTAAAGAAGGAAACGGATTAATGGGAATTAGAGAACGCGCGGCATCTATTCATGCGGATGTGGACATTTCTTTCCTTCCCCACCCTATTGTCAGGGTTCAGCTTACTGCCGAGCAAGCTTTGTCACATAAGGCTTCCCTATGAACTCAAAAGCGCCAACTACCATTTTGATTGTTGAAGATCAGTCGCTGGTTCGCGATGCCATTGCCATGCTTCTGTCATTAGAAGACGACTTAACCATTGTTGAAAAGTGCAGTAATGGAAAGGAAGCCATTGATTATTTAAATGATAACCCTGCACCACACATTATTTTGAGCGATATTGAAATGCCGCTGGTTTCAGGGCTAGATCTAGCCGCCCACATTGCAAAGCAAAATCTCAATACCAAGGTGGTATTGATGACTACCTTTTCTAAACCAGGCTACATCAAGCGTGCATTAAGTTTAGGGGTTAAGGGTTTTATATTGAAAGAGTCTGACAGCGACTACCTGATAGATGCCATTCACAAAGTCTCTGCGGGAGAAAAGGTAATTTCGACTGAGCTCGCCATCATGGCTCTTGACGACAACAATCCACTGTCGCAAAAAGAAATGTCCGCACTAAAACTTGCTTCAGAAGGGCTTAAAACCCAAGGCATTGCTCAATCACTGTTTTTATCTGAAGGTACGGTAAGAAACTACCTCTCAGAGGCTATTTCAAAGCTCGATGCGACCAACCGCGTAGATGCTGCTCGCATAGCTAAACAAAAAGGTTG
This sequence comes from Alteromonas sp. Cnat3-28, assembly GCF_022348265.1. Lineage (NCBI taxonomy): Bacteria > Pseudomonadati > Pseudomonadota > Gammaproteobacteria > Alteromonadales > Alteromonadaceae > Alteromonas > Alteromonas sp. Cnat3-28. The sequence continues at coordinate 64,384 of NZ_JAKREY010000006.1, read as the reverse complement.
GCTATAATAAAGGCTTAAAACCACGTCGTCGCAATTGCTGTAGACGTCGGTATATTTAGCTTTTCAGACAAACCGGTAAGCACGCGTTCGGGACCGTATACGATACCGTGCTGTTTAGCGGTCCATACGCAGGTTAAAATACTCGTACCTTTGCGTAATTCACACTGCCACTTAGCGGTCGTTTCAGCGAGCCGTTCATAGTCATCTTCTATTTCCCAACCTCCGTCTACATGGTCTACGATAAGTTGTTCAAATTGAGCGAACGGAATAGGTTGAATGATTACCCATTCGTTTTTCTTAAACTTTTTTTCTAACCGCGATTTTTTAAAACTGGTAAACAATCCCACGCTCCATCTCCGTATGATTGAAAGGCCCTACTTACTACAAAAGCACGTCTTCTATTTTGACACCGTTCCCATAATCTGCCCTGAAGGTGTTGGACAAGAACACGATGTTCCAACCATTTCACTATTTGACGTTGGGCACGCGCCATACTCACCGTTTCCGCTATAACGACATTGGTTACCAAATTCAGGTTTAGCAACTGCAACCTTGCCGTTTTTCTTCGCGTTTATATCTTCATCGTCGGGTAAATACGCCGTGTAGGTAACACCCTGACAAAAGCATATTAACAACAAGAAAACCAATACCGTAAAGTGCTTTCACTTTCATAAATAGTTGCTGGGCATTTTTAGAACAGTTTTAAAACTATGCTAATAATGAAGATAAAACAAGAAAAAATAAGCAAAAAAAAGCCAGTCTTTAGACTGGCTTTATAATTGTAACTCGTTGTAGCTATTAGAATTCAGTTGAGAACCTAACACCAAACTCGCTTGCGTCGTTGCTTAGAATTTGCAGGATGTAGTCACCTGTATTCAAGCGTGCATTGTCGTAACGCTCATCAAAAATATTGCGACCGTAAAGTGCAACAGTATACGCATCATTCGCTGGCGTATAAGCGATGTCGAAGTTAACAAGCTCACGGCTATCAAGTTTAGTCATACGCTCAGGTGCTGAAGTAGGCTCACCATACATTTCTGCACGATATGAGTAATCTGCACGTACGCGAATTGAATCACCACCATCAAGCTCAAAGGTATACTGCGGACCAATTGCAAGGGTTAGGTCTGGAGTAAGTGGCGCTACAGGATTGAATCCATCTTGCTCTTCAACATCAACATCCATATAACCAACGCTGGTCATCATGCTGAAGTTGCCATAGGTAAACGTAGCATCAGCTTCAACACCACGAGATGTTTGCTCTACCACAAGGTTTGCGGTGTCGAAGCCACCTTCGCTCACGCGACTTACTTGGTAAGGAAGATCTTCAAACTCAGTGTTAAATACTGCAACGCTAATGTCGAAGTAATCATTCACACGACCTTTAATACCTACTTCATAGTTAGTAGCAGTAATATTGTCAGACGCCGTAAAACAGTTATTTGCGCGAACCGCCGCTTGAGCGCCTTCGATATCATCAAAGCCACCTGCACCGAAGAACTCACCAATTAGGCAGTAAGGACGTGCTGGGAATTGACCCGACTGGTAGCCAGACTGAATTGTCGCATAGCCTGTCATGCCATTTTCAAATGTGTAGTTAGTGGCAAGTTCCCACGTCACTTCGTCCCAATCATTTGAATCATAGATAGTACCAAGTGCTGAAAATACGTTCGCTGATGCTTCTTTTTCATCTTTCGTGTAACGAAGGCCACCAGAAAGGCTAAGCTCATCAGTTAAGTCACGGCGAACGTTAACGTAAACCGCTTTTGAAGTGGTTTCTTGATCGAGTTCTAGCAGGTTAGCCCCACCGTCAAAACTAGAGTCGTCACCTTGACGGTTGCTACCTTCTTCGTTGAAGTAGTAAACACCAGCAACAAAGTCAGTGTATTCGTTGATATAGCCGTTAAGCTGAAGTTCGATTGATGTTTGATCGGCTTCGCCACGCTCAGGGAACTGATCTAACGAGTAAATTGTACCGTCATCATCAAGACCTGCTTTGTACTTAGATGTACGCTGGCTTGCAACAACCTTTGCAGTGTAGTCTTCGTTAATGTCCCACTCAGTAGTGAGTGAAAGTCCACGCGCTTCGTTCGACACGCCAGTTACTGCTTCAGTACCTGTTGCATTGTCGTAGATATCAGCGCCTTCAGGTGTCACATCTGTGTTTCGTAACGGTACGCCAACACCATTCTGACCACCGAAGTAGCGATCTGAACCCACTTCATCAATTAGCACAGTGTAAGGACGCAGACCGCCGTCACCATTGTTAGCATCTGCAGTTAATACCATGCGGAAGTCATTTGATGGCTCCCACTTAAGAGAAACGCGGCCAGAAACATCTTCAGTCTCACCAACATCGTACTCGGCGTTAGGCACGTTGATGAACTCACCAAGACCATCGCGCTTGTTAAATGACAGGTTCATGTTAAACGCTACGGTTTCTGAAAGACCGTGGTTAACAAAAAGATCAGCTTTAACGCGACCACGTGTACCAAATTCAGTGTTGATTTTGGTTACATCACCTTGGTCTGGCTCTTTTGTGATGATGTTAATTGCACCACCAATTGAGTTACGACCATATAGCGTTCCTTGAGGGCCACGAAGTACTTCAATACGCTCAATATTATTTAGGCTCCAGTTTTGACCAACCTGACGGCCCAGATAAACACCGTCTACATAAACACTCACACCCGGATCGGTTGTGATTAGGTGATCTTGAAGACCGATACCACGAATAAATGGGTTTACAGACGACGTGTGGCCGGCAGAGAAACCAGTAACATTTAGGTTTGGAACGAATTTACCAACGTCAGTCAGATCAGTAATACCTTGGTCTGCTAACTTGTCGCCATCAAAGGCGCTAATAGCAATTGGAACTTCATAGATAACTTGAGGGCGTTTTGTTGCGGTAACGGTAATGGCTTCAAATTGTTGCTCTTCAGTTGCTTCTGCTTCTTGGGCAACGGCAATATTTGAAATTGCTGGAACGGTCATCGCTACTGCTAGTGCGACAGGTGAAAGCTTACTGGCGAGTGCCTTAGACACGTCAGTATTGGTTTTCATGGTATAACCTCTTTGCGTGAGTGTTAGGTGTAATAATATTTCTAGGCCGCTTCAAGTTCTTCTTTGGAACTTTGAAAGACTAAACTCACTAGGGCCTGTTGACCTTTGTTGTACATTTTTGCAGCGGTCTGTGTGCCATCTAAACAAGGCGAATGTTTGACGGTTTAGTGGTTCTAAATCGAGAACATTCAACGCAGTATAGATGGCACAAAGGCGCTGCCCGAAGGGGTCGTTATGGAAGCCTTTTACTCTTTGTCACAGTCCTTTAACTTAGCCCGCTAGGCTTGCAGGACTGTTTCGCGATTAAAAGGCTTCCATTTAGACCAAAATTCGTACACCAAAGGTCAACAGGCCCTAATTTAAGAGGCGCACATAACCTTGTGCTTATACTGGATTACAGGCAATAAAAAAGTAAGTCGCAATAAAACATTACAAACTTACTTTCAATGAAACGCTGCTTTAAAAGTAGAACTTACTTTTCCAGCCCTCTAAAATTCAGTACGAAGAATTTAGGCTTGAAGACTGGAACGATATGTTACCGTTAGATTACGATCTTGCAAAGTAAAACATTACACTTTTACTAAAATAAGACTTCAAAATTAGACTAATTGGTTAGGTTAAGCATCAAACAAAAAGTATGTATAAATTCCATAAAAACAATTAGATATCATAAAGATAATTTACTCTATCTCTTCACAACACCTAAGCGAATAAAGTAAAGAAGACCTAGACCAAATGGACAAACTTTAAACAAATCACCATTGGCTTGAATCATTCTTTAGCTCAGAACCTCTGTATGTAACTTTCGTTACCAAATTCCCTCTTCCGTCCGGGCAGTAGCTATCAATATGGTTGCGCAATGTTCGCCTAATAGACGTAAGCTGACACATGGCTCTGTTTGCGTATCGCATTAAACCATTGCACAACTGTCAACACAGGCCGCTAAACAAGACTATCAGACTAATATCTTACTCTCGTTGTCGACAATCCAAACCTTTTAAGGTTGAAAAAACGCCAAAATGGGCATATATTGTCGACATTAGTCATTTTAAGATTCTATACAGTGTTAGTAAAAAGCGAACAAGCCATCACCAATGCCGACCGCACTTTCTTTCAATTAAGAAAGGATATTGTTGAGGGTATCATTCCAGCAGGCAGTAAGCTGAGTGAAATGGAATTGTCGACAAAGTATGAAGTCAGTCGCGCCGTTATTCGTGAAGCCATCAATCGTCTCGCTACCTGTCACTTGGTGGAACGTAAAGCTAACGTGGGTGCCCGTGTGGTTGCACTGTCCCCCGAAGGTCTTATTCAGCTATACCAAGTGCGCGAAGCATTAGAGGGTATGGCCGCCCGCTTGGCTGCACGCTACATGAGCGATGAAGAAATTGCCGACATGCAGGCGTTGCTTGATAGCCACTTCGATAAAGTAAAAGACGGTCAAAGCTATTATCAAGAAGCCGGCGATGTAGACTTTCACTACAGAATTGTAACCGGCAGTAAAAACGATCATCTCATCAGCGTACTTGTAGACGGGCTTTACCATCTTGTTCGTATGTACCGCGTACAGTTGGGGATGGCAGGCCCCCGCGTAAGCACAGCGTTTGATGAGCACAGACACATTGTAAATGCCATTGCCAATCGCGACGAGGAACTGGCTGAAATGCTAATGCGTCGCCATATTCTTTATTCAAAAAATAATATTGAGAAGAAGCTTAATCATGGTTAACACCACTCAGTCTTCTTCATACCTAATTCACCTCTACCCTACTTTCAAATAAGCGAGTGATTATCATGAGTGCAGGAAAGAAATTCAGAACCGCATTAGAGAACAACAGACCGCTACAAATTGTAGGCACTATTAATGCCTATACCGCCATGATGGCAAAAGCCATTGGTCATCAAGCCATTTACCTTTCAGGCGGCGGCGTAGCCAATGCATCATACGGCCTACCTGATTTGGGTATGACGTCACTTAATGATGTGATTGCAGACGTTCAGCGCATTACCAGCGCGTGCGATCTTCCGCTCATGGTAGACATCGACACCGGTTGGGGCGGCGCATTTAACATTGCTAAAACCATTCGCGATATGGAAAAAGCAGGCGCGGCGGCAGTTCATATGGAAGACCAGGTTGCGCAAAAGCGCTGTGGTCACCGTCCTAACAAAGAAATTGTTAGCACAGAAGAAATGGTAGACCGCATAAAAGCTGCAGTTGACGCCAGAACTGACGCAGACTTTTTCATTATGGCGCGCACCGACGCGTTCGCACAAGAAGGTTTAGACAAAGCCATTGAACGTGCAAAAGCCTATGTTGCAGCGGGAGCTGACGGCATATTCGCCGAAGCAGTGCAAACCGAAGAACATTACCGTGCATTTGCTGAAGCGCTAGACGTTCCGATCCTTGCCAATATCACTGAGTTCGGCAAAACCGAACTATGGAATAAAGAAGAGCTTGGTGAATGGGGTGCCGACATGGTGCTTTACCCACTAAGTGCATTCCGTGCGATGAATAAAGCAGCAGAAATGGTTTACAAATCTATACTTGAAAACGGCGACCAAAAAGCCGTTGTCGACAGCATGCAGACACGCATGGAACTGTACGATTATCTTGGCTACCACGAGTACGAGCAAAAACTAGATGCTCTATTCGCAGAAGGTAAAAACTAACACGAATACGAAACAGCAGGAAGCGAGTGAGGTGCGAGGCACCATTGAAGTTGAAACGGTACACAGGGCGTTACCACGCCGTGAACCCATCCATGGGGGATCCGTTTCGGCATCCATGCCTCAAAGGGGGGAACGCCCTGTGCACCGCCCCACTCTCTCGGTGCCTCGCACTCCACTCGCCTGATGAGTTCAATATAGTTTTTATTTCTAAATTTTTAAAAAAGTACCTTACAAATTTTACAAGACCGGAGACAACAAGATGGCTAAACAGTTAAGTGGCGCGGGTTTACGCGGCCAAGTTGCAGGTAAAACAGCATTATCAACCGTAGGTAAATCAGGTTCTGGTTTAACGTATCGTGGCTACGACGTAAAAGACTTAGCGCAAAACTGTCAATTTGAAGAAGTGGCGTACCTTATTCTAAAGGGCAAGCTTCCTAACCAATCTGAGCTAGACGCTTATAAAACAAAACTTCGCGGCATGCGCGGCCTTCCATCAGCACTTAAAGAAGTGCTAGAGCGCATTCCAAAAAATGCCCACCCAATGGACGTACTTCGCACGGGCTGTTCAATGCTAGGTAACCTTGAAATGGAAACCAGCTTCGACCAGCAACAAGATGTTACGGATCGCATGTTAGCTTGCTTCCCAAGTATCATTTGTTACTGGTACCGCTTCTCGCACGACGGCGTGCGCGTAGACGTTGAAACCGATGACGACTCAATTGGAGGTCACTTCCTTCATATGCTTCATGGCGAAAAGCCACGTGAACTTCATGAACAGGTTATGCATGTATCGTTAATTCTTTATGCAGAGCATGAATTTAACGCGTCTACCTTCACTGCACGTGTTTGCGCTTCAACCTTATCTGATATGCATTCTTGTGTAACGGGTGCTATCGGCTCACTTCGCGGCCCGCTTCACGGTGGTGCTAACGAAGCCGCCATGGAAATGATCGAGGGCTTTACCTCTGCTGATGACGCAGAAGAAAAAATGATGGGCATGCTTGAGCGCAAAGAGAAGATCATGGGCTTTGGCCATGCTATTTACTCAGACTCTGACCCGCGTAACGAAATTATCAAGCAATGGTCTGAAAAACTGGCTGCTGATGTGGGTGACGACGTACTTTACCCTGTGTCTGTTCGCTGTGAAGAAGTGATGTGGCGCGAGAAGAAACTTTTCTGTAACGCCGATTTCTTCCACGCCTCTGCGTATAACTTCATGGGTATTCCTACACCGCTATTTACGCCAATCTTCGTAATGTCTCGTCTAACTGGTTGGGCGGCACACGTTATGGAACAGCGCGCTGACAACCGTATTATTCGTCCATCAGCAGAATACACAGGCGAAGAACTACGCCCAGTGCCAGCTATTAGCGAACGCGCTTAAGATTAAGGTTGGGGTTTTATGAATATTGATTACCGTAAACCGCTTCCTAACGCGGGTATCGATTTTTTCGATACCCGTGAAGCGGTAGATGCTATTGAGCCTGGCGCCTACGCCAAGCTGCCTTACACCTCACGTGTACTGGCTGAGAACTTGGTGCGCAAATGCGCACCTGAAATGCTTACCGACTCACTTAAACAGCTGATTTATCGCAAGCGCGACTTGGACTTTCCGTGGTTTCCTGCTCGCGTGGTGTGTCATGATATCTTAGGGCAAACGGCACTGGTAGACTTAGCGGGCCTTCGCGATGCTATTGCAGCAAAAGGCGGCGATCCGGCTAAAGTAAACCCGGTTGTGCCAACCCAACTGATTGTTGATCACTCGTTAGCCGTTGAACACGCTGGTTTTGAAAAAGATGCGTTTGAGAAAAACCGCGCTATTGAAGACAGACGCAACGACGACCGTTTCCACTTTATTAACTGGACAAAAACGGCGTTTAAAAACGTAGATGTTATCCCTCCGGGTAACGGCATTATGCACCAAATTAACTTAGAGCGTATGTCGCCGGTTATTCAAGCTCGCGATGGTGTAGCCTTCCCAGACACACTAGTAGGTACCGACAGCCACACGCCGCATGTTGATGCACTTGGTGTAATTGCCGTAGGCGTTGGCGGCCTTGAAGCTGAAAGCGTTATGCTGGGCCGTGCGTCATATATGCGCTTGCCTGATATTGTAGGTGTTGAGCTAACGGGCAAACCACAGCCAGGCATTACCGCAACCGACATTGTATTAGCGTTAACTGAATTTTTGCGTAAAGAGCGCGTAGTCTCCGCATATCTTGAATTCTATGGTGAAGGTGCATCGCACCTGACGCTGGGCGACCGCGCTACCATTTCGAACATGACACCGGAATACGGTGCCACTGCAGCCATGTTCTACATTGACCAGCAAACTATTGATTACTTACGCCTAACAGGACGTGAGGAAAAGCAAATTGCGCTAGTTGAGCAATATGCTAAGCACACAGGTTTATGGGCTGATGATTTAGAAACTGCCGAGTATGAGCGGGTGCTTACGTTCGACCTTTCTGCTGTTGGCCGTAACATGGCTGGCCCTTCTAACCCACACGCACGTTTACCTACCAGCGATTTAGAAAGTCGCGGTATAGCAGCGAAGTGGACCGAAGAGGAAGGCAAAATGCCTGATGGCGCGGTTATTATCGCGGCAATCACAAGCTGTACTAATACATCGAACCCACGCAATGTAATTGCTGCAGGTTTACTTGCTCGAAATGCCAACGCGCGCGGTTTAACCCGTAAGCCGTGGGTTAAGAGCTCACTAGCACCAGGCTCTAAGGCCGTTAAGCTGTATCTTGAAGAAGCTAACCTGATGAGCGAGCTGGAAGATTTAGGCTTTGGCGTGGTTGCCTTTGCGTGTACTACCTGTAACGGTATGAGCGGCGCGCTAGACCCCAAAATTCAGCAAGAGATCATCGACCGCGATCTTTACTCAACAGCAGTATTGTCGGGTAACCGTAACTTCGACGGCCGTATTCACCCTTACGCAAAGCAAGCATTCTTAGCATCGCCACCACTAGTTGTGGCGTATGCTATTGCCGGTACCGTGCGCTTTGATATTGAAAAAGACGTATTGGGCACCGACAAAGACGGCAACCCGGTAACGCTGAAAGACATTTGGCCAAGCGATGAAGAAATTGACGCTATTGTAGCGAAATCGGTGAAGCCAGAGCACTTCAGAAAAGTGTACGAGCCAATGTTCGATTTAAGCGTGGACTACGGCAAAGACATTAATCCGCTTTATGACTGGCGTGAAATGAGCACCTACATTCGTCGCCCGCCCTATTGGGAAGGCGCAATGGATGCTGAGCGCACCATGAAAGGTATGCGTCCACTGGCTATTTTGGGAGATAACATCACCACCGATCACTTGTCGCCTTCAAACGCTATTTTAGCCAGCAGTGCCGCGGGTGAATACCTCCACAAAATGGGCTTACCGGAAGAAGACTTTAACTCGTATGCCACACACCGTGGTGACCACTTAACCGCACAGCGCGCTACCCTTGCGAACCCGAAAGTTTTCAACGAGATGGTGCTGGAAAACGGTGAAGTGAAGCAAGGTTCACTGGCGCGCGTTGAGCCAGAAGGACAAGTTATGCGCATGTGGGAAGCTATTGAAACCTACATGAACCGCAGACAGCCGCTGATTATTGTTGCTGGCGCTGACTACGGTCAGGGCTCGTCACGAGACTGGGCAGCTAAAGGCGTACGTCTTGCCGGTGTTGAAGTGATTGTAGCTGAAGGTTTCGAACGTATTCACCGTACTAATCTTATTGGTATGGGCGTATTACCCCTTGAGTTTAAGCCGGGCACTACGCGTAAAACACTAGAGCTAGATGGCACAGAAACTTACGACGTAAGCGGCGAACCGTCACCAGGTGCAACGCTAACACTGGTAGTGAACCGTCAAAACGGCGAGCAATTAGAAGTACCGGTAACCTGTCGCCTAGATACCGCAGAAGAAGTCTCTATTTACAGCGCAGGCGGTGTATTACAGCGCTTCGCCAAGGACTTCTTAGAAGCTGAAGCTAGCTGAGGGGAAAAAACATGACAAAGTATGCGCCACAACTTCGAGTACCGGCTACCTACATGCGTGGCGGTACCAGTAAGGGTGTGTTTTTCAATTTAACCGATTTGCCAGAAGCCGCGCAAAAGCCAGGTCCGGCGCGCGATGCCCTGCTTCTGCGCGTAATTGGCAGCCCCGATCCATACGGTAAACAAACTGACGGTATGGGTGGTGCTACATCAAGTACCAGCAAAACCGTTATCTTAAGCAAAAGTGAACGTGAAGGTTACGATGTCGACTATCTGTTTGGGCAAGTTGCCATAGATAAACCATTCGTAGACTGGAGCGGTAACTGCGGAAACCTAACGGCAGCCGTGGGCGCTTTTGCGATAACCAATGGACTGGTAGATAAAAGTAAAATTCCAGAAAACGGCATTGCCACCGTCAATATTTGGCAAGCCAATATCAACAAAGCCATTATCGCTAAGGTGCCAATGACTAACGGGGAAGTACAGGAAACGGGTGATTTTGAACTAGACGGTGTCACCTTCCCTGCCGCAGAAGTAGAAGTAGCCTTCGTAGACCCAGCTGACGGTGAAGGGGCAATCTTCCCGACAGGACGATTAGTCGACACACTTGAAGTTTCAGGCGTAGGCTCACTTCAGGCGACCATGATAAACGCGGGTATTCCGACTATTTTCATCAACGCAGAGGATATTGGCTACACAGGCACTGAACTGCAGGATGATATAAACAGCGACTCCGAGGCGCTGTCCAAGTTCGAAGCAATTCGTGCACACGGCGCGGTTCAGATGGGGCTCATCAATGATGTGGGTGAAGCTGCAAACAGGCAGCACACACCAAAAGTCGCGTTCGTTGCACCTCCAAGAGGTTACCAAGCATCCAGTGGCAAAGATATTTTGGGTTCAGACATTGATGTATTGGTTCGCGCACTGTCTATGGGGAAACTTCATCATGCTATGATGGGCACGGCAGCAGTCGCGATCGCAGCGGCTGCGGCGATACCCGGCACTCTTGTAAATATCGCAGCTGGCGGCGACGAAAGAGACTCGGTTACTTTCGGGCACCCATCTGGAACGCTCAGAGTAGGAGCAAAAGCTACGTTTGAAGACGACAAGTGGCAAATTAAGCAAGCTGTAATGAGCAGAAGTGCGCGTGTTTTGATGGAAGGCTCTGTGCGTATTCCGGTTGAACAAAGTTAATACAACACAGTGTTACATAAGATAAAAGTTATTTAGACATTAGTTTAAAAAGCCCTCTTGCAGAGGGCTTTTTCGTCTGCAATTGGTTATTATCGAAGCCTAAGTGCCGAGAGTAAATCACATGTATAAAGTTCTTGTAGTAGAAGACAGTCTCACTGTCCGTAAGATTGTAAACAAACTTATTGAGGATAATCCTCACTTTACGTGTGATCTGTGCGAAGATCTTGCGGAAGCGAAAAGTGCCCTCGAGAGCGATACCGAATACTTGGCAGCTATCGTCGACTTAAACCTTCCCGACGCGCCCAACGGCGAGAGCGTTGAACTTGCACTTTCCTACAACGTTCCAACAATCGTGCTTACTGGGAATTTCGACGAATTTACTCGTGCTCAGCTACTCGATCAGGGCGTACTGGATTACATCACAAAAGAGTCTCGCTATTCATACCTTCAAGTGTCTAAACTTGTAGACCGCTTAAGAAAGAACCTCACTACCAAAGTGTTGGTAGTGGAAGATTCTAGAACGAGCCGAAATCACATTTGCTCATTACTTCGCAAATTCCAATTTCAGGTGCATGAAGCAAACGATGGCTTAGAAGCTTTGGAAGAGCTTGATAATCACCGCGATATTAAAATGGTTATTGCCGATCACCGTATGCCCAATATGGACGGTTATGAACTGGTTAAAGCAATACGCCACGAAAAACGCATGCAAGACTTGGTATTTATCGGTTTATCGGCAAACGGCGATAGCGTGTTGACCTCGAAATTCATTAAAAGCGGCGCCAATGACTTCTTGTCCAAACCGTTTTATCACGAAGAATTCTACTGCAGAATTATGCAAAACCTTGAATCACAAGAAATGATTCAAACTATTAGAAATTCAGCAAACTTAGACCCGCTAACTAAGGTATATAATCGCCGTTTTCTCTACGAAAGAGCAGAAGAGTTATTTGCAAATAAAGCGTCGAGAAAGGATGTCATTGTGTCTATGATCGATGCTGACAACTTCAAGAGCGTAAACGATACGTACGGCCATAAAACGGGTGACATGTTATTGCAGGAATTTGCTGCATTGTTAAAAGATTACTTCCCTGACGACCTAATTGTGCGCTACGGTGGCGAAGAATTTACGGTGGTATCGGTGAGGCCGCCCAAGGTGTATTTATCGGCGCTTTCAGCGTTTATGGATGCAGTGCGCTCTACTATTTTTACCAATCACAAGTTTAATATTACGTGCAGTATCGGTGTATGTACTGAGGAACACAAGTGCTTGGAGTCGCAGTTAGAAGTGGCTGACGCGCGCTTGTACGAAGCTAAGCACGCGGGCAAAGATCAAGTTATTCTGAGAGACTCAGTCGCCAAAACAGTAGAGGCGTAAATCACTGAGTCTACTGCAGCCAACGCGGCATTAAGTAGCAAACAACGACCAATAAGCAAAAATAGCCAAGCAATAGGGTGGCAATCGGCTTATCAATCAGTAAGCGACGTTGACCAGAGGTGGTGATCGTCGCTGTATCGTTTTTATCATTAGCTGACAAAGCAGACAAGATAATAGCGGGTATCACTGTGCTCGCGAACCCCGTTACATTCCACCAAAACCAAAACACGTCCTCGACAAAAAATGCGAACGACAAATTAGTCAGCACGCCACACATCAGGCCGGTATTGACCTGTGTGGCATTTATCTTCTTCGTTAGCATGCCAAGTAGAAACACAGCCAAGACAGGACCAAAAAAAACAGAGCCCACTTTGTTCACCGCTTCTATTACGGTAGGCGCTATATCGCCAGCATTGAGCGAAAGCAGCAAAATAATCCCTCCCCAAAGCAAGCCCGCAAACTTAGCATGACTCAGGTAGCCTTCAGGTTTTGCGCGTTTCCGAGTGAGTTTGAAATAATCTTCAAGCGAAACAGCGGCAAGAGAGTTTATTGCTGAGCTCAGTGATGACATGGCTGCAGCAAGAATAGCGACCACAAGCAAGCCGATAAGCCCATGAGGTAAATAATTAAGAATAAAGACCGGCATAAGCCAGTCCGGATTATCTTTAGGAATTTGCGATAGCAAGTTGGCGTCGTTAAACGCTAGTGTGCCGACCACCAAGCCTGCTAAACAATATAGAAGTGTTATAGGGAACCTGAAAATGCCATTGGCTAACATCATCTTTTTAAGATCGCTTTCCGATTTCGCTGACAATGCCCTCTGTGCTTCTGATTGATCACAACCGTAGTATGAGGCGTAGAGGATCACGCCACCTAGCACCATAGGAAAAAAGCCGAAGCCGTCACCATCAAAACCCAGAGATGAAAAATTAAGGGTAGAGACCCGCTCGCTTGGAAGTAACTGTAAAAAGTGCTCCCAACCGCCTAATGCGTTAAGACCAAAAGCAATGCAGATAGCTGTGCCCAAAACGATGACAACCATTTGTACCGCGTCACCATATACAACTGCTTTCATGCCTCCTTGTAAGGAGTACAAAACGGTAATCACACCAATGAGTAATATTGCCTGCGTGGATGAAACCTGCATGGTTCCTTGCAATATAATGGATAGCGCGTAAACCATTATGCCGGTAGCGAAGGCCCTGCTAAATTGAAATACAACACTGATACAAATACGGGTAGAGGTAGAGAAACGTCGCTCAAGATAGTCATAAATACTCACCACACCGCTTCGGTATAATGTAGGCAACACGGTGCTAATGAGTAAAAGCATGGCTAACGGAACTGCTAGTTCATAAGAGAGCCAAATCAGCCCTCCACCCTCACGGAAGCCGACAAATGCAGGAGCGGAAATGAAACTGACCGCCGAGAGTTGCGTCGCCATCACTGAAAGTAACAGCGGTTTCCAACTTAAGCTTCTTCCAGCGAGAAAATAATCTTTCTTTGACTGCTGTCCACGCAAGCTAAAGCCGATGACGAGTAAAGTGATGAGGTAAATCGCGATGACACTGTAATCAAGAATATCCATATAGACGCAAGGTTAAGCAACTAAATACCTACCATTACATAAACTCGGTCTATTTGCATAAAAAACGTATAAAAAAGCAGCGCTCAAAGAAACAGTGTACGTTACATCCAAGACCTTCTGGTTGACTCCACCTCGAATAGCACACTATCTGCTAGTTTATTAACGTAGTCTTCTGGTAGAAACGGCACAGTCACCGCCCCCGAAGCCAGTACAAACTTAACGGTGGCCTGTTTTCTTCGCTTCATAAACACGCTTTGCTTAACGATAACTTGCTGCGCTTTATAGGGCTCAAAGCATTGATAGTCGATGCCTATTCTACCTCGCCTTATATAAACGTACTTACTGTCGTAGGCTATACCCCATCGCCACCACCTAAGCGTGAGTAACAGCGATACCGCACAAAAGACAACGAGTGAACCTAGCATAATATCTAGATGGGACGACACAGCGCCTATGATGAAAAAGGTAATAAAAGGCAACGTCCAGCCCGCAAGCAACCAAAAAGTAATAAATCGCTTACTAATGGTTTGATAATCTTGACCTCGCAGGTCACATCCTGGCATCACTTCTTGACTAAGCGCGAAGGCTTCATCTTCGGTTACCGATGGCACAATAAGCTTATTTGGCGACATCAGTTCTTGCATTTGTTGCCCAGCCGTTGAGTTCTGCTCAAAATACAAATTCACCCGCTTTAGTATTTTATCCAGCCAGTCTTGCTTCGCCGTAATCATTTGGATGCGTGAAGCTCGCATGCTGACTTCCAGTTTATTAAGCAAGCCGCTGCGACGGATATAGCGATCACCTGTTCGTGAAAGTGTGTAGCCGTAAAAAGTGAAAAGCGCGCCACCAACACTCAGTAGTGCCACTAACGCCATAAGCATCATGAGAATGACAAAGGCATACAATCCAAATTGCCACCACGCAACCGTTTGTTCACCAACCAGCTGATTAAGCTGCAAGCCTTTATCGGCTAACCACTCTGAAACCAGACCGAACACATCGTCATAAAAAGGTGCCGCAGCACCCAGTATGATCCACACGCGATTGTTGGTGATACCGTGAATAATAATGTCTTTCACGGACCGTCGATTTAATACTTCTTCATTTGAATGGGAAGAATCTATCGCTTTAGTGCGCGTTCGTGGCGTGGGAAAAGACGAACTCTGCTCGTCGGATAAATCTTCATTTGGCAAACAATCCAGGTCACCCTCATCGTGCAGCGCTTTTTCATACAACACCTGCTTTTTGAGCGCTTCAGCATAATCTTCAGGAACCGCTACAATTTTAGCTTCTTCTTTCCCACTTCCTGCGGTATCAAGCACAACTAACGCGTACCCAAAAGGTCGGTAATAAAAAGGGTGTTCTATCTTAACGTTTTGAATACGCCACAAAGGCAAGTTGGTATAGCGGCGTTGAAACACGCCATGATGAATCTCAACGTGCTGGTTGTGCACGCGAAACTTGTACATTAAAAAGCTTATTACGCCGCTAACACTGGTAGATAGAAAAAGGATTCCAGCACCGATTAGTACTTCAGGCGACAGCAGGTTATCCCAAATATTGAACGATATGGCTAAGGCGGGAATGGAATAAATAAGCACTTGAGCCGAGTTGGTAAAATTGCGAATAGTAAAGTACAAAATAGAAATTAGAGAGAGGCGCTGCCACTCATCACCCGTTTCTACTTTAAGTTTCGGTTCTTCCATATTAGCATCTTGCCCATGGGACTTGAGCGCAGCATCTTCTTTCAGCTCTTTTGACTGATTAAGTGTAGGCGCTTGGTGTGAGGGCGTTTCTGATACCGTCATTAGCGTGCACCTATGTCTTTATGAGCAAGAATGAACTCACGCAACTGCTCTGCCCTTTCAATGCTTAACCCCGGTATTTCAAACGTGTGCATTTCACCACCAGCCGAAAACACCTGAAGTGAGGCAAGACCCGCCCACCTGTCCAATGGACCGCGATTAACCTCTACATGCTGAACACGCAAAATAGGTTGGCACGAAAGTTTTCTAAAAATTAGCCCTGACTGCTTACTGATGTCTTGCTCTCGAATAGCATAAAATATGCGTACATCAGCAAAAAAGTGGTACAGCGCCCATAGAGAGCCTACAGCGACGATACCAGCAACAACATACGGGTAGGCTTGCAGCAGTCCTTCTGGCAATGACCAAAAGCTTTGGAATCGTAACGCAGAAGCAATACCGATTAGCACTAAGGCTATCAATCCAATGGAGAGGATATTTAGTGTCCGGTACTTTTTGGATATAGGAAGTAATGCGAGCGTTTGAAGTGAGGGAATTTCCTCAACACTGAGCTGATTATTTGAAAACACGGTTTCTTGTTGTGCGCTAATTGTCATCGCATTAATTCCTTTTACCACTGTATAAATAAGATCAGCCTGCCGCCTTTTTTTAAGGAGAGGCTTAGCTACTTAACTACTTAGCTACTTAGCTACTTTGCTACTTAGCTACTTTGCTACTTTGCTACTTTGCTACTTTGCAACGCTGCTCTGAACGCTTTCTCTAGCGCACTTTTTATAACAAAAAAGAGGGCAAGCCCTCTTTTTTTACGTTTCCTATTAAAGAGCGCGTTATGCTAACTAGTCATCAACCTGCTGTTCATTCAGCCAATCGTGTAGTGCCTTCATGTCGTGCTGAACCGCCATTTGTAGCTCTTCCACCCAATCATGCACGTTCTCCCACCATGTAGGGTGGTCGCCCTGTTGAATTTGATTCGCAATACGCTGTACACGAGCCAAACCAACAGAGCCGGCGGCGCCTTTAATTTTGTGAGCCTGTGAGCACACTTCTGACTTTTCGTCCGCACTTAAGCTTAGCTGCAGTATTTCCATGTATTCAGGCATTTTTTCTTGGAATACTTTAACGCTAGCGCGCACCATTTCATCCCCTATGGTATCAACTAACATCTGTAACAAGTCCATATCTAAAATGTTACTTAATGTTTTGTTAGGTTCAGGGCGCTCTACTTCGCCATCAATTTCAAGCGGTGCAGGTGGTGCATGGAACAGCTCGTTAAACACCTCGATAACGCGAGATTTTTTAATCGGCTTCGCAATAACGTCATCCATACCGTTTTCTAAGTATTCATCACGCTTTTTAATGACGTTTGCCGTTAGCGCCACGATGGGCGTTTGCATAACCAGATCTTCTTCAATAATCGTACTTGCCACATCGAATCCGGTCATGTCAGGCAATTGAATATCAAGCAAGATAAGGTCGTATTGGTTTTCCCTGACTTTGTCTATGGCTTCTTGACCGGTCATTGCTACATCGACTTTCTGGCCAAGCTTCTCGAGCAAGGCTTTAGCGACCATTACGTTCAATTCAATATCTTCTACTAACAAGATATTGAGCCCTGTCACTTGAAGCTGCGCGACTTTCATCGGGCTATTAGAAATTTGAACTGGCAACACAATTTCAAAACGGGTGCCTTTACCCACTTTACTTGAAACGTGAATTTCACCTTTCATCAAGTCGACCATTTGCTTACAAATTGCCAATCCAATACCGGTACCTGTGGCCGATTGGTGGTCAGGGTGATCAACCTGATAGTACATGGCAAAAATCTTATCAATTTCGCTTTCAGGAATACCTACGCCCGTGTCTTCAATCGCAAATGTTACATACGCCTTATCACCATCAGGTTTCGTCGATGAAACCGTTAGACTTACGTGACCTTTTTGTGTGAACTTCACTGCGTTAAACAGGATGTTCCATAATATCTGACGAAGGCGCGTACCATCTATTTCAACAAGACGGGGAAGCGGCTCGTTAATTGTCGTTTTAAGCTCTAGCTGTTTGTCGGCTGCAAGCAGGCGAATAATGCTGCTAAGTTCTTCGGTAAAGTCTTTCAACGATATGGTTTTTAGACTCAGCTCAAGCTTATCTCTGTCTAACTTATCAAGGTCGATAATATCGTTAAAAATATTACCTAATGTTATAGCGCTGGCGTATATCGTACTTACCCAGTTAAATTGTTCTTCACTCAACTCGGTATCACGCAGCATACGGCTTAAGCCCACAATACCATTTAGCGGTGTGCGTAGCTCATGACTTATGGTTGCGATAAAGCGAGTTTTGTCGGTACTTGCTTTTGCAGCAGCATTTTCAGCTTGCTTACGCTCAGTCATGTCTCGACCGAACGACAACAAGCCAAGGCGATTACCGTCTTTATCGAAGAAAGGTACACGCTTCATTTCGAAGTAACGACGACGTCCATCAGCAAAGCGAAGCCACAGCTCTTCTGTGATACTGGCGTTGGTTTCTAGAACTTCGTGATCACTCGCTACAATTTGGCGGGCAAGCTCTTCCTCATATACGTCTTTTGGCGTTAAGCCAAGCAGCTCTTGCTCGGTTTTGCCCGTCATAAGCTCCGCTATACGGTTACAACCAGCAAACCTGCCTTCTTCATTTCGGTAATATATTAAGTCTGGCGAGGCATCGATGATTGAACGTAACAAGGTTGATAAGCGGCGTGCTTGTGCTTCTTGTTCTGATTTATCCTGAATTTCTTTTTCTAAGTCTTTAAACAGCGCCTCACGCTCTTCTTGTGCTTGCTTGCGCTGCTCTATCTCGTGATTAAGCTGTCTGATGTTGCTTTGAAGTTCGCGGTTAAGAAAGACATCTTCTTCACGCAAACTTTCTAACTGGCTTACCACTTCCTTTAAGTTGGTACGTGAGTTTTCTAATTGCTTGATTAACTCACTAAAGAAATAAAGTACCCAAGGCGCAGATAACATGGTCAGTACTACAGCACTGATGAAGTCATCGGGCTGAACCTGGCTTCCCATGCTCACGCGAATTACGTATGAGCCCCCTAGCGTAAACACAAGCGAAAGAACAACAAACAATATGCTGAGCTTTAGAGTGCCAAAACGCTGAACAAATTGGGCAAAGCGAATTGCCCAAGAATCGTTTGGTGAATCTGAATGCATGTACGTCTAATATAAGCTTATTTTGCGGTTATCCTATCAGGCTTTCCTCTTTTCGGGAATGCGGTTTGTCAAAGCATAACTCTGTGGCCCTGCTCAGAATTAGGATTTGAAAGGCGACTTTTCAGTAATTTCATTAATGTATTTGGTATTCACCCATCCCACCTTCGTGTAAGACACTTTCGCCCACTCCCCTCGCTTTTCCAGTATTTTTAGCACTTCGCCCTTATTCAAACCGTTCTCGACAGTTGGGTACGAAACATCTGGCCCTTTTCTCACATTCAGCGAATTGGCACTTACATTGGCCACCCGCTTTACAGGGCTAGCGAGATCCCGCTGAATTTGGTCATGCGCCTCTCGCTGTGAATTCGAATCACTTGACTCAGTTGCCCACGTTTCACTATCACTTTGCAAAACAGCGGCTTTGAGTCTTTGAAGGGGAAAAGCGGGGCCAGGATCGACCTTTCGTGACGGCGCTATTTCTTCATGCCCGACGATAGTAGAGATGTTGTAGTGGCTACACAACGCTTTACACAGCGATAGCGTCCTAACAATTTGTACGTCGGTGTACTTGTGCCAATAGCCCATAGACTGTTGGTTAATGTGCTGGGCAGCTAATACTTCATTCTCGCCAAAAATTTCGCCAAACCAACTTTCAAAGGTGCCGTCTCCTCTAGCCTTAAGCTGGCCGGCATTGTCTAATTCAATGCCGATAGAGTACTGATTCAAGCCACTACGCCCCTCGTAATAACTTTCTCCTGCGTGCCACGCTATTTTATTGGTCGGAAGCATTTGAACAATGTCACCATTGCGTCCAACGGCAAAGTGAGCTGACACACCGCTATCGGCGTTGGTCAAGACATTCACCGAAGATGAAAGGCTACTGCCGGCGGTAAAATGAATAACAATAGTATCGGGAGATCCAGATTGAAAACGCCCAGATGTATTAGGAGAAAGCCTGAAGGTGATGTTGTCGCCAGTTAGAATATGATCATCTATACTAAATGTAGGCAGTGGTGAAGCATGTAGTGTATTCATACAATAATCCTTATTGTCTTAACAGCACGCCACCACAGTGAATTTTTATTCTTCGCCTTCCACATAAGCGTACACTCAATTCACACACAGGGCTCTCTATCAACATCCTTCAGCGCACCACGAGCCTTACCTGTGGTCAATTTTCAACCAATATAGCAAACTACTTATATTAGTGGAACCATAGCTTTACAAATTAATAAAAATACACCGCAAACCGCTATTGACAACATAAAACATCAATTTCAAAGCATATTTATTCATTAATAAAGCGCAAATGAGAAGTAATATCATTTATAAGGGGTGAGTTATTCACTTTGCAACACTGATAACATTTTTGTTACAAATATAAATGACGACACGTAAGCAACTGATTAATATATATTTAATTATATTTATACTAATTCACTATAAAGCTTATACTTTTAGCGTTTGATTTTAGTTTTTAATGTGGGTATTTTGTACGGCCCGCATCGCAATAATGCATAAAAATGCGGAAACGACTGGAATCCTCTAATAATAAAATAACGACAAGAAAGGCGCACGCCGCGAGCAATACCGCTCGCAGGCATAAAAGACGTCTAATAATGTTGTGATACGCAAACCTAGGCGCATCTACACGCAACGCATACCTTGCCCAGTCAAAAGGTTGAAGGAGTTAAGAGATGAGTTTATATAATCCCAATGATTCCCGGGACAACTGTGGGTTTGGCTTAATCGCTCACACTCATGGGGAAGCCAGTCATGAATTGGTAACTACTGCAATACACGGTCTTGACCGTATGCAGCATCGTGGCGGTATCGCCGCCGACGGGAAAACCGGTGACGGCTGTGGTTTATTACTACAGAAACCGGATGCGTTCTTCCATGCAATCGCCGAAGAAAATGGCTGGAAACTCAGCAAAAAATACGGCGTGGGCATGATTTTCTTAAGTCAGGACCCGGTACTTGCGCAAGCCGCGCGTGAAGTACTTAATGAAGAACTAGAAAAAGAAACACTTTCAGTAGTGGGTTGGCGCGAAGTGCCTGTCGACCACTCAGTACTGGGTGAATTAGCGCTAACGGGTGTTCCACAAATTGAACAGGTATTTGTGAACGCGCCAGCAGGTTGGAGAAAACGCGACCTTGAGCGTCGTTTGTATATGATCCGCCGCCGCGCTGAAAAACGTCTTGAGAAAGATCCCGATTTTTACGTAGCTTGTTTGTCGGGCTTGGTAACGATCTACAAAGGCTTGGTAATGCCAAAAGATTTACCCGCCTTTTATCACGATCTTGCCGATGAGCGTATGCAAAGCGCAATTTGCGTTTTCCACCAACGCTTCTCAACAAACACATTACCGCGCTGGCCTCTTGCTCAGCCTTTCCGTTTCCTTGCGCACAATGGTGAAATTAACACCATTAAAGGAAACCGCGACTGGGCCATGGCACGTGCAGCTAAATTTGCAACGCCACTTATTCCAGACCTTAAAGATGCAGCACCTTTTGTTAATACCGAAGGTTCAGACTCATCATCGCTGGATAACATGCTAGAGCTATTCTTAGCCGGCGGAATGGATTTATTCCGTGCTATGCGCTTGCTTGTTCCACCAGCCTATCAAAACAACAAAACCATGGACGATGACCTTCGTGCATTTTACGAGTTTAACTCAATGCACATGGAACCATGGGACGGCCCAGCGGGTATCGTTTTAACTAATGGTCGCCACGTAGCCTGTAACCTTGATAGAAACGGTCTACGTCCTGCACGTTACGTTATCACTAAGAACGGTTTCATTACCCTAGCCTCAGAAGTAGGTATCTGGGATTACGAGCAAGCCGATGTAATTGAAAAAGGCCGTGTAGGCCCAGGTGAAATGCTTGCTGTAGACACCTATACAGGCAAAATCTGGCGCTCTACTGAAATTGATGAAGACTTAAAAGCACGTCACCCTTATAAAGAGTGGCTAGACAAGCATATTCGTCGACTCACACCAATTGAAAAGCTTGATGCGTCATTAATTGGTAAACGTGTGTTTGACGACGATGCCATGGCGGTGTACCACAAGCTACACGCGTACAGCTATGAAGAAATTCAACAAGTTGTAAAAGTACTTGCGAAAGACGGTCAAGAAGCCGTTGGCTCAATGGGTGATGACACGCCAATGGCGGTTATGTCATCTCGTCAGCGTACGGTTTACGACTATTTCCGTCAGCAATTTGCACAGGTAACTAACCCGCCAATCGATCCGCTACGTGAAAACCACGTTATGTCGTTGGCAACCTGTATTGGCCGCGAGCAAAACGTATTTAGCGAAACCTCAGGTTACGCTGACCGCGTATTGTTTGACTCGCCAGTGCTAATGTATACCGACCTTAAGCAACTGCGCGAATTTAACCCAGACAACTACTACTCAGAAGTCGTGGAGCTTCAGTATGCGCCGCAAGAAGGTTTGAAGAAAGCCATCGAGCGCGTTTGTAACGAAGTAGAAATGCTGGTTAAAAACAAGCGTGCTGCATTCGTTATTCTGTCTGACAGAAACATTAAACAAAATCGCTTGGTTATCCCTGCTGCAATGGCAGTTGGTGCGGTACAACGTCGCTTAGTTGAAAAGTCATTGCGCTGCGATGCTAACGTTGTTGTTGAGACAGCAAGTGCCCGCGATCCACACCATTTCGCGGTGCTGATTGGCTTAGGTGCCACTGCGGTTTACCCATTCTTAGCATATGAAACTATTGAGCAGCTTTGTGAAAAAGGCGAGCTAGATATTTCTCCTATGCAGGCCACGTTGAATTACCGTAAGGGTATCAATAAAGGCTTGTACAAGATCATGTCGAAAATGGGTATTAGCACTGTTGCTAGCTACCGTAGCTCTAAACTGTTTGAAGCAGTGGGTATTAACAACGAAGTGATGAAGTTATGCTTTAAAGGTGTGACCTCACGCATTCAAGGTGCGGGCTTCGATGATTTCCAGCAAGATCTTATCAACCTAAACCGTATTGCTTGGCTTAAGCGTAAATCTGTCGATCACGGCGGCTTGCTTAAATACGTGCACGGTGGCGAATATCACGCCTATAACCCAGACGTAGTCAGTACGCTTCAAAAGGCTGTGGTGTCTGGTAACTACGACGACTACCAGCAATATGCAAAGCTTGTTAACGAGCGTGCGCCTGCGCACATTCGCGACTTGCTAGCTATAAACCCTGATTGCGACCCTATTGATATTAGTGAAGTAGAAGCACCGGAAAACTTATTCCCACGCTTTGATACTGCGGCAATGTCAATTGGTGCACTAAGCCCTGAAGCGCATGAAGCGCTAGCGATTGCCATGAACCGCCTGGGCGGTCAGTCTAACTCGGGAGAAGGTGGCGAACACCCTTCTCGCTTTGGAACTGAAAAGAACTCTAAAATTAAGCAGGTGGCTTCAGGTCGCTTTGGTGTAACGCCTCACTATTTGGTTAACGCAAACGTTATTCAAATTAAAGTGGCGCAGGGTGCAAAACCGGGTGAAGGTGGTCAGCTTCCCGGCGATAAGGTAAATAAATACATCGCACAGCTACGTTTCTCTGTGCCGGGTGTAACCCTTATTTCACCACCTCCACACCACGATATTTACTCAATTGAAGATTTGGCACAGCTAATTTTCGATTTGAAACAGGTTAATCCAACGGCACTTATATCCGTTAAGCTAGTATCTGAGCCGGGTGTTGGCACCATTGCAACGGGTGTAGCGAAAGCCTATGCCGACCTTATCACCGTTTCAGGTTACGACGGCGGTACAGGTGCAAGCCCGCTAACATCAGTTAAGTATGCGGGTAGTCCGTTCGAGCTTGGTTTATCTGAAACTCAGCAAGCGCTTATTGAAAACGGCTTACGTCACAAAGTACGCGTTCAAACCGACGGTGGTTTGAAAACAGGCTTAGACGTAGTAAAAGCCGGTATTTTAGGCGCTGAGAGCTTTGGTTTTGGTACAGGTCCAATGGTGGCTTTAGGCTGTAAATATCTACGTATTTGCCACTTGAACAACTGTGCGACCGGTGTTGCAACGCAGGATCAAAAACTGCGTGACGACCACTTCATTGGCTTACCTGATATGGTAATGAACTACTTCAAGTTTATTGCTCAAGAAGTGCGTGAAATCATGGCGTCTATGGGTATTGCTAAGTTCGACGACCTTGTTGGACGCACAGAGCTACTTAAAGTTCTAGATGGCATTACCGCTAAGCAAAACCGTTTAGATTTGTCTCCGTTGCTAGCGCAGCCTAAAGCAGGCGACCATACGCGCTTATTCTGCTCACAAACGACCAACGCACCTATCGATAAAGGTGAATTGAACGCGCAGATGCTTAAAGACGGCCAGCAAGCGGTTGTTGACGGTAAATCTATTACCCTTAAATACCCAATCCGCAATACGGATCGCTCTGTCGGCGCATTGCTATCAGGTGAAATCGCTAAACACCACGGTAACCACGACTTTGAAGATACACCTATCAAGGTTGAACTTACCGGTACAGCGGGTCAGAGTTTCGGTGTGTGGAACGCTGGCGGCCTACATATGCATCTTGAAGGCGATGCTAACGATTATGTAGGTAAAGGGATGACTGGCGGTAAGCTTGTTATCCACCCGCCGCGCGATATCTCGTATGACGCCCACGACAGCGCCATTATGGGTAACACCTGCCTTTACGGTGCAACAGGCGGTAAGCTGTTTGCTGCTGGCCGTGCTGGCGAGCGCTTTGGCGTACGTAACTCTGGTGCTATTGCGGTAGTTGAAGGCATTGGCGATAACGGCTGTGAATATATGACAGGCGGTATCGTAGCTGTACTTGGTCCGGTTGGTGTTAACTTCGGTGCCGGTATGACAGGTGGTTTTGCTTATCTTATGGATGATGGCGACGACCTTGATAACCGCGTGAATGCCGAACTGGTCGATGTAATGCCAATTGAAGATAAAGCAATTCTTGCTGAACACTTACGTGGCTTAATCAATCAGCATTACGAAGAAACAGGAAGCGAGCACTCGTTGTCGTTGCTTACTGATTTCGCCGCAACGCTGAAACGCTTCAAGCTTATTAAGCCGAAAACCAGTGATGTGAAAAACTTGCTTGGTCACATCAGTCGTTCAAGTGCTGAATTACGCATTCAGGCTCAGTAGGAGGATTTAGTTTATGGCAAAGAACGTATATCAATTTGTCGATGTTGAACGTATTGATCCGCCTAAAAAGCCGATCATGGTACGTAAACACGAGTTCGCGGAAATTTACCAGCCGCTAAGCCAATCTCAAACCGAAGGCCAAGCAGATCGCTGCTTGGACTGCGGTAACCCATACTGTGAATGGAAGTGCCCCGTGCACAACTATATTCCTCAGTGGTTAAGCTTGGCAAACGAAGGTCGCATCCTAGAAGCTGCGGAACTTTCTCACAAAACCAACAGCTTGCCTGAAGTATGTGGCCGCGTATGTCCACAGGACAGACTGTGCGAAGGTGCATGTACGCTGAATGATGATTTTGGCGCTGTTACCATTGGTAGTATTGAAAAATACATTACCGATACGGCATTCAAAATGGGCTGGCGTCCAGATATGTCTGACGTGGTATGGACCGATAAGAAAGTGGCGATTGTAGGTGCCGGCCCTGCTGGTCTTGCATGTGCTGATATTCTGGTTCGTAACGGTGTTAAACCTGTTGTTTACGACAAATACGAAGAAATTGGTGGTCTACTTACATTTGGTATTCCGTCTTTCAAATTAGAGAAAGATGTAATCAAGCTACGTCGCCAAATCTTTACCGAGATGGGTGTTGAGTTCGTACTTAACACTGAAATTGGTAAAGACATCCAGTTCCAGGATTTGCTTGATAAATACGATGCAGTATTTCTGGGCATGGGTACGTACAAGTCGATGCAAGGTGGTTTCGATAACGAACACGTTGAAGGCGTATATGATGCACTTCCTTTCCTTATCGCCAACACCAACCGCGTAATGGGCCTTGAAAAGGACCCCGCTGACTTTGTTGATATGAAAGGCAAGCGCGTAGTAGTACTAGGTGGTGGTGATACCACGATGGACTGTGTTCGCACGTCAATCCGCCAAGGCGCTGCACAAGTTACCTGTGCATATCGCCGTGATGAAGAAAGCATGCCGGGCTCTCGCCGCGAAGTTGTTAACGCAAAAGAAGAAGGGGTTGAGTTTAAATTTAATCTTCAGCCGCTAGACATCGCAGTAGACGAAAATGGTAAAGCCTGTGGCGTTAAGCTGGTTAAAACTGAAATGGGGCCGCCTGACGCCAATGGACGCCGCCGCCCTGTTGAAGTAGAGGGTTCAGAGCACGTACTAGAAGCTGACGCGGTAATTATCGCCTTCGGCTTCCAGCCCAGCCCTGCGCCATGGTTTGCTGACTTCGGCATTATGCTTGATGAAAAAGGGCGCGTACGCGCGCCATCTGCTGGCAAATTTGCTTACCAGACCTCTCACCCGCAAGTCTTTGCCGGTGGCGATATGGTACGTGGTAGTGACTTGGTTGTTACTGCTATCGACGAAGGCCGTAAAGCCGCAGAAGGGATTATGGACTATATTGGCGTTTAACCTTCGCTAACTAAGGCCTATTGTCCATTCACGAAAAGCTCGATAGTTCTGCTATCGAGCTTTTTTTATGCACACTTCGATGATACGGAAAACGCTAAAAGTATACGTTAATAGACCAAGGTTTAGTTGAAGCGCGAGAGTTACGACTCTACTATCGTTTAAGCAATTAAAGACATCGCACATCGGGTGAAGAATCTATCTATGCAGCATTTAAACATTAAGAAACTTACATTTTGTCTAACACTGGCGATAGCAGCGAGCAATGCCAGCTTAGCTGATACCATTGCTGTTGACGCTTCATTAAATGCGCAAGTTAACAACCAAACTAAGAAACAAAGCGTCAACTCTTCACCTAGTAAGCCAAGCATCATGTCTTGCCCTTCTGATTTTCAGCAAGTTAAGATTTCTGATGATGCAAGACAATGCCAAGCATTTGACGAAAGCAAGACAGCAGTAATGGTTTACCACTCTCCTCGCTCCCCGAGTGAATTACTGGATGTTTACCAAACGGCGCACCCCGCTTTAAAAACTCACACTCCAGTTAGCGGCCGCACGTTGTTATCCTCAGAAGATAAAGGGGTCAGAGTAATAATCAGCCCAGATAATACTGGCTCTCAAGTGGATATTCTTGTTACATCCACAACGAAATAAGCCCTTTTAGCAAGACAACTACGAAATCTACTCATGTTGGCATCTGCTTTGCAAAATCATCAATAACTACTCCACGGTAACAGTGAGTGTCATTTTTATGACGCTCAAACTGCAAACGGAGCCCAAGCTTTTTTCGATATAAACACTTTAGCGGGCTTCTTTATTATGCATTCCGTGGGCTTTAACTATTGAAATTTGCGAGGGTTACGATGGAATTGGCAATTATTCTAATGATGTTACTTATTGTCGTTGCACTGGGTGCCATAAAGTTGTCAGACGGCGGTGTCGCATTTCCATTTAGGCGAAAGCCGCAATTGTTCACCCCCGTTGAGCACTCTTTTTTAAACCTTATCGAACAGGCTATGGGAAGAGAGTTTCGCATAGTGTGCCGTGTGCGTCTTAACGATTTAGTGGCGGTTCGCCAGTCTGCAAATAAAAAGACGGCAAGCCAAGCCATCAGCAGAGCTTCTAGCAGACAGCTCGACTTTGTATTAGTAGATAAACACGACATGAGTCCTGTTCTTGCTATCGACTTAGTTCATAGCCAAGGCAAAGATGGTTATAAATCACAAAAAGACTGGTTTGTAACAGGAGCCCTTGATGCTGCTGGCCTTCCTCATGCAAGAATCAAAGTGAAGTCTGGTTATACCGTTGACGACATTCGCGAGTGTTTGGAAAACAAACTCATTCCCTATCGCCGTTTACAGCAAAAAATGGCACAGCTGCCTACGCATAATCCAGAGCCACCAAAGCGCCCGACTCGCCCAGTGCGTTCAAGCAGACCAGCTGCAGCTTAAGACATAAGCCCCACTTCCCCTGGCCTTTGTTGCTTTGCTATTTTCTCACTCTCAAATAGCGGTAACAGAGGCATTTTTCTGTCAGTTTGCCCGTTTTCCTTATACAATTAACGCATTCAACAGCGTATTCACGCGTTAAACTCCCTCAACACCGTCGGTAAAGTTATGAAAAAAATTGGTATTTTAGGTGCAATGGACGAAGAAGTTGCGCTACTTAAAGCGTCACTTTGGAATGTAAAAGAAACCCAGTGGAAGCACCTGACGTTTTACGAAGGTACACTTAACGACATAGAAGTGGTGCTAGTAAAATGCGGTATTGGTAAAGTGGCTGCAGCAATTGCTACTACTGTACTTATCGAACAGTACGCCCCTGATGCTGTTGTCAATACCGGTTCTGCCGGAGGTTTCGACAAGAATCTAAACATCGGTGATTTAGTGATCGCCAGTCACGTTATTCACCATGATGCCGATTTAACCCATTTTGGCTACAAGCTCGGTCAATGCGCAGGTATGCCTGAAGATTTCCGTTGCGATACAAGGTTAATGGAAGCCGCTCGTAGTGCTGCCACAGGCATTACCTCACTTCAGTCGACAACAGGTTTAATCTGTACGGGCGATGCGTTTATCGGTAGCGACGAAGCTGTAGCAGAACTGCGTGAAAACTTCCCAGACATGAAAGCGGTTGAGATGGAAGGTGCAGCTATAGGTCAAACTTGCCATATGCTCGACACGCCTTTCCTTGTCATTCGTTCATTGTCGGATATTGCAGGAAAAACGTCGTCAGTGAGCTTTAAAGAGTATCTAGACACTGCCGCTAAACACTCAGCACAGTTAGTTATGGCAATGATTAAGGCCCTCGCAAAATAAGATGACAGAGGTAATTAGCGACCCGCAATACCAGTCGCTATTCGTACTTTGGCTGGCTATCGCCGTTGACGCATTATGGCGCTGGCCCCATAGTACTCATCCATTAACGCTCATGCGCTACCTCGTTCAGCAAATGGGGCGCAAAGTGGTGCCCTCTCGCGAATACGGTAGGTCTCAGCACTATATTTCAGGCTCATTAGCCGCCCTAGTTCTTCTTGCGCCATTGGTAGTATGTGTTGCCATCTTGGTGTACATGGCCCAATACCCCGTATTCTTTGAGGCGATTATTCTTGTCGCACTGCTCGATTACGGTTACCAGCGTCAACAGTACAAAAAAGTGCTGGCGAGTGTGGGAAGAAATAAAAAATCCCTCGCACGTGAAATGGCGCAAACCATTACTGCACGTCAATGCGATTCACTTTCCGATATAGGAATTGCCAAAGCCGCGATAGAATCGCTATGGCTGAAGTTTCTTTATCTTTATTGCGGCGTTATTTTCTACTTTGTAGTGGCAGGCCCCATAGGCGCACTCATTTATCGATTGCTTTTGCTCACATCTTGGCAGTGGCATTACCGAACCCCTGCAATGACTTTCTTTGCCAAACCCGTACGCAATCTTGTTTACTTACTTAATATGCCGCCCGCGGTCATTGGTGGTCTAGCAACACTACTGGTCAGCCATCCTATTAAAGGGTTTCGCGCCATAAAGCGCTCCCCAGTGAAAGATAAAACGTCGCTACTGCTTGCGCTTATGGGCGGTGTGCTTGATATTAAACTCGGCGGCCCAGCAATTTATGCCAACAAGAAGATTCGATACACCCGCGTGGGAGGCGCTAACGAGGTAAAGTACTCTCACATGTTGACAGCCAAAAATACGGTTACTCATGCCATGATTGCGGTTAGCGCCTTCGCATCGTTAGCTATGCTGGCAATGGCCGTAGCCTAATGAAAACAGCAGTTATGATGAAAACCATTTTTTTTGTAATTTTAAGCTATTTACCTCTTCTCACATTTGCTAACTCAGAATCAGATGCCGAGACAAAGCACCTAGCTCATTCAGATCAATTTGCTTCTGCCGATGTTGCACCAAGCTCGGAATCAAGCGCCTTATCAAATTCCGTCGAGCTAAAGATAGTCAGCCTTGCGCCCCACCTTACCGAATGGGCATTTAGTTTGGGCTTAGGCCCTAACCTTGTAGGTGTAAGCGACTATAGCGACTATCCTGACGCCGCGAAAAATATTAAGCGGGTGGCGGATTTTCAAGGTGCCGATATCGCTACCATTGTGGCGTTAGAACCTGATTTAATTCTTGCATGGGATGGAGGCAATAAGCCGCAAGATATCCATAAGCTTTCCTCGATGGGTCTAAACGTATTTAGCAGTAAGGTCGAAAATATCACTGATATAGCCAGCGAAATTAAAAGGCTTGGGGCACTTACAAATACGCAAAAGCAGGCGACCCAGCTCTCCAATGATTTTCTCAACGAACTAGCCGAACTTCGAAGTAAATACGACAAATCCTCGCTTATACCAGTATTTTATTATTCGTGGACTGCTCCACTTATGACCATCGGTCCCAACGCGTGGGGTAACCAACTGCTGAATGTGTGTGGTGCTCAAACATTATTTGCAGACAGTCCTGTAGACTATCCTCAAGTCGCATTAAAAGATGTACTTACTCGCCAACCTCATGCACTCATTGCGGCATCTAAAAGTACGCATTCAGAACTTGAGGTATTCTGGCGTGATCATCGCTCTTTCCTCAAAGCCCCCTTAATTGTTGTGGATCCAGACGTCACCAGTCGGTTTTCATTGCGATTAATAAATGAACTAAAAGTACTCTGTAAAGGTATTAAAGAAAGCGCATAAGCGTTATACTTAAGTCTAGACCTGCTGGGCTGTTTTCAATTGATACACACCGACTTGGCTCAATTTAAGCGCCTTTGTGTAACAGAATAAGAGCAGGTTCTAATCTTCTATAAAAAGGTAAGAGTTTTTATTCATGCGGATTGTTGTTGCGGGTTTTCTAGTTGTTATCAGTGTTGCATTGTTTGTGTCGCTTCAGTGCACAGCGAAAGCGACCGCGCAAGCCTCTGTTGCCGCATCACCATACCTTATCGAGCGAGTTGCAAACAACGACTGGCTCCTTATTGATGTTCGCTCTCCGCAAGAATTCGCCGATGGTCACATTCCTGGCGCAGTAAATATGCCCCATGAAAATATCAATGACTACCTTAGCGAATTAGAAGGCCACAAAAACAAGCCTATTATCATTTATTGTCGTTCAGGCAGAAGAGCCAAACTGGCAATGAAAGTATTGGAAGAACTCGATTTTTCTGAAGTCATGCATTTAGAAGGCGATATGTTAGGCTGGAGTGCCGCTGGCATGACAGTTGACCGAATGTAGACTCAATATTCCGCCTTCTCCTTCGTATTAGTCTTTTGCACTAAAGATGTTGTAAGTTCAACCTCTTGGCTGATTACTGTGTGTAACTGAGCCCCTGTGATACACTCTTTTTACTCGACGATTGTATGAAACACCCATGAAAATAGATATTGCTACTCCGGCCATGTTATTTCCGGCGATTTCTTTATTGCTTCTAGCCTATACCAATCGCTTTTTAACGCTTGCAACTATTATCCGAAACTTTTCAAAAGAAGAGAGAGATGATAATACTCAAGCACAAATAAAAAACCTTCGATTACGTATTCAACTTATTAAGCGAATGCAAATAGCAGGTGTGGGTAGTTTTTTTCTTTGTGTAGTATCCATGCTAGCGATATACCTCACCTATCAACAGGTAGGAAACTGGGTGTTTGCTGCAAGTTTAGTATCACTTCTATATTCACTATGGATGTCGGTAAGAGAAATATTGATATCAGTTGAAGCCTTGGATGTGCACCTTGACGGGATGAAAAACGCCCCGCGTAAAGAAAAAGTATGAAGCCCACAAATCATTTGAGCCACATAATTCAAAGTGATATCAGCTACGAGTCTCTAGCGCCTGAGTTTTTTGCAGGGGTGATTGCTCTTGGTAATCACGTGCACGGAGATAACTACCTAACCAACGAGCTACTTGCTGATTACTATGCAAAGAGCTTTGTTGGCAATACTAATGCTAGCTGGGTAGCCCTATACAAAAAAAAGGTTGTTGGTTTCAGGCTAACCTTTGCGCATACACAATGGGAAGCAGATGAGTGGTGCAGCCCTTCCCTTTGGCCAGTAGATCCAAATACCGTATGTTATTTCAAATGTAATACGGTAGACCCCGCAATGCAGGGCTGTGGAATTGGCAGCAGACTATTAAGTAAATCGATTGAATGTGCGCAAATTCAAGGCGCAGAAGCGGGTTTAGCACATATTTGGTTGGCAAGCCCTGGCAACAGCGCATTTAAGTACTTCACTAAAAATGGGGGGCAGCTTATAAAGAAGCACCCCAATAAATGGCGCTACGCATCTATTCACGAAGGCTACGATTGCCCTGTATGCGAGGGTTATTGCGAGTGTGAAGGTGCGGAAATGCTACTTCAATTTCAAGCCCCATAAGTACGCCAAAGGTAAAAACGTTTTTATTCTATGACCTACGATCCTCTTATTTCACGCGGCGTTTCATCAATGTTACCCGCGGCAAACAGCTACTGGCATGCCACACACAAACCACCAACACTGCCGCCTTTAAACAAGAAGGTAAACACTGAGTACCTCGTCATTGGTGGTGGTTATACCGGTCTTTCAGCTGCCATCACACTTGCTCAAGCGAAACAAGAAGTCACGCTACTTGATGCGAATTCACCGGGATTTGGCTGTGCGGGCCGCAACGGAGGCTTTATTCTATCTGGTAGCGGCCGATTAAGCTTAAGCGCCATAGAGGACAAGTGGGGTCGTGACATCGCCAAAGCTATGCAGGACGAGTTTGATGGCGCGGTACACCTGCTTAAACAACGTATTGCAGACTTTGATATGCAGGTCGATTTGGTAGAAGGGCCCTATTTAAAACTGGCGCATAACCCAAAGCAAGCCGAACTACTCTGTGCCAGTGCTAAGCATCTTGAGTCACACTTCAATGTGCCGAGCTCTCCACTTAGTGAAAAAGACCTTATTGCGCGCTTTGGTATTGAAGGGGCGTATGGTGGCGTTGAGCTAAAGGGTGCATGCTTACACCCACTAAAATTAGTAAGCGAATATGCAAGAGTAGCAAAGGAGCTTGGAGCAACGCTTTTTTACGACTCGCCAGCCATTCGCATTGAAAAGCACAAGACCGGATATGTTGTCGCAACACCCAGCGGGTCAGTTTCGGCCAAACACATACTCATTGCTACTAATGCTTATACCCCTAAGCGCTTTCATGACAGCGTAGACAATAAGCAATTTCCTGTTCAATCGAGCATTTTTGTCACTGCGCCATTGAGTAGCGAACAGCGCGCAAAGTCTGGCCTAACCACGCCAATGAGCTTTATGGATACACGGATGATGAAATACTACTACCGTGTTTTGCCAGATGGCAGATTATTATTCGGCGGTCGTGGTGCCGTAAAAGGTAAAGATGCAGATAACGCGTCAGAGAAACAGCGACTATACCGCGCTATGGTAAAAAGTTTCCCTTCACTTAGTGGTATCGCCATGGATTATTTTTGGAGTGGTTGGGTAAGTGTATCGTTAGACAGTATGCCGCGGATATTTATCGACAATGAGGTTAGCGGCAACAATTCTAACCGCTCTAGCGGTAATATCGGTTACGCCATGGGGTATTGCGGTTCGGGCGTATCTTTTGCCGCGTTTGCAGGGCAGCGACTCGCTCAACGTATGATGGGTAACAATGACGTCGATTTATCGCTTCCCCTTTATCGTTCTCCTTTGAAAACCTACCCCTTTGCAAAAGCAAGAAGGCTAGCACTGCATGGCTTGTACCAATGGGCGAAAATAGCAGAACGCTAGTAATAGTTATAAATTACGATTCACCTTAATGTTAAGCATTGCATGCTGTCTATAAATTAGGCTATTTTAGGTATCTATTCTTTGACGGAGTCACCTCATGTCATATATCGATGCCTTTGCTGTAGCCGTTCCCACTGAAAATAAAGCGTTATACATTGAGCACGCCAAACTCGCCGGCGATATTTTTAAAGAGTATGGTGCGACTAAAATACTTGAAGCTTGGGGTGACGATGTCCCTGAAGGGGAAGTCACGTCTTTCCCGATGGCTGTTAAAGCCAAAGAAAATGAAACCGTGGTGTTTTCCATTGCATTTTGGCCTTCAAAAGAAGTACGAGATACTGCATGGAAAAAGGTGATGGAAGATCCTAGAATGCAGGAAAACGAAAACCCCATGCCTTTCGACGGTAAACGCCTTATTTACGGGGGCTTCGTACCAATGCTGGAATTATAAGACTATTAGTTTCAGCTATTTCATATCGTCTATTTTCTTTAGCGCCGACGGCAAGTCGGAGGCTAACTTTTTGTACCGGCGGTATACAATAAAAACGACCACACTGTTTATCAAAAGCTGTGTCCCCCACAGCGTGAAGGCATTAAACATCAGTACATTAAAGACGGCGAGTGCCAGCAATCCACACCACAAAGCTAAGCATCCATAGAGGCTGATTTTCCAGTAATGTAATTGTTGTTTTAATTGGTTTTGTTTAAACGCCAACATTGACTGAACGTCTAACGCCTGGACCTTCCACTGCTTTTGCCTTACCCAATATCCCCATGCCCCGAAAGCGGCGGGAATAGGTGTAAGTACCATGAAAAGCAAAAATTGATACGTGCTAAGTGGCTCGAACAACACCAAAGTTAAACACCACACAGAAACCGCTAGCCCGAGCACCAAATCAACGGCACCTTTTAGTTTAAGTTTAAATCTTGCGCTCTTGGTTTCTTTAACCAGTGAATCTGTATCTACTGAAGGGGTTGCATCCTTGTAGGCACTTTGCCACTGAGCGAGTTGCTTATCTAATTCGTTCATTTGCGTGCTGTTCTCGGCCATACTTAATTTTTCTTCGCTCAAGGCTTTTTTGTTATCGCTCAAGGCTTCTTTATGATCGCTCAAGGCTGTTGCTCCATTATCTGCGTTAGCTGTTGGCGGGCGCGGCTTACTCGCTTAGCAACGGCACTCTCTTTGATACCTAACATATTGGCTATTTCCAGCTGACTGAAACCTTCTAAAAGCAATGCCAGTACCTGTCTGTACTTTATTTCTAGCTGACGTAAGCCTGTCATGAGATCCATCGCATTTTCTTGTAACGTGGCATCCCGAGATGAGCTGGCGCTGGTTGTGTGAGAAGAATCAAATTCGCCGTCATGGTTAAACTCTTGACGCCGCTGCTCTTTAATCACGTGATCAACCGCCTTGTTATGCGCAACTTTAGCAACAAACGTTTTCACACTTGCCTCACCACGAAAGCCACTATCACTGTCTTTTGAGGCACCTTCAAAAGCGCGCCAAACCGCCAGTGACATTTCTTGTATTAGCTCATCTTGAAGTGATTTATTAGCCTCAAATGTTGTCGCAATACGCGCCATGAGCGGCGCGTATTCACTAAGCAGTTTTTCTATTTGAATGGTTTCTTTCACTGCATTTCCATTTTTATTATTTTTTAATTCCACGCTTTAAGTGAGCAGTTGAATTACGCTTCCTAGCTGATTAGCGAAATAAGCGCTGGTAAGCAACAAAGCACATACATGAAACAATAGGGCCAAACACTAATCCCGACAATGCGAAAGTATAGGGCGCAAGTGCAACTGTTAAGAAAATCAGGGCACCTATTATCAACATCGACTTATAAGCGCCCACTACTGCAGCAATACTATTTGTAAAAGATGCTGGGATTGAGCGATGTTTTAAAATAAGCAACATAGGTACAAATAAAAGCAGTAAATTTATTGGTGTTGCCGAGCCCATCATTAGCCCGACCTTCCAAGCGGGTACATCTACTACAACACCATTTGCTAACGCCGCCACTGCATCTGCGCCCATTAACATAGCGCCAATTTGAAATTGGATCCACGCGATCACTGGCCCGGTCAAACTCCACAAAGCGACATTTGTCCATGAGCGCAGGGTACCGCCCGACAATCTCAGCTTGTTGTTCTCTGCTAAGTTGGCAATGGCCAACCACATTACGGTAGCCAGAAGCGGACCTACCCATTTCGATATGCCTAAGCCAATTGGCCCTGCTAGCGCTTGAATGAGCCCCGCGGCAAATAAAGTAACAAAAGAAAGTCCCAATAATTTGAAAGGTGCTTTTATAAAAAGCTGCCACCCCTCTTTCAGCCATGTGAACGCTTCCTTCGCAGGAAGGCTCTTGTTAGCTTGATGGTATGTTGCACGAGTTGAAGTTACCGTTGTCATGTTTTTATCCTTTGCATTGCGTAAGCGTTAGTATTGAGTTTCACTGTTTTTTCATCCCAGCCTGCTACGCGTTAACTGCTTATCGTACAGTTGGGTTTATTGATTAATTTTTCCCCTATAGACGATAGCGATTGCAAAAACCTGACAAACTTTTTCAAAAAAAAGTAAGAAAAACAAAAAAAACATTAGCGACAATTACTTATAAACGTTAAAGCCAATATCCCCACTTTTAAATTTGGCTTGATGCTTAACTTTGTATGAGTAGTTAGGGCCTTCTAAAAAAATAATCGCCCTACTTTCCTCTAGTACTTATATTTCAGGCAAAAAAAAGCCCGCTTAACTAAGCGGGCTTTCAAAAACTATCAGAAAAACATTAGGCTAGCGTAATACGCGCAAACTTGCGTTTACCCACCTGATACACATTTTCACCTTTTTCGGTGATTACTAAGCGGGTGTCTTCCACTTTATCGCCGTTAATTTTAACTGCGCCTTGCTTAATCATGCGCATAGCATCTGAAGTCGAACCTACAAGGTTAGCTTCTTTCAACAAATTACCAATGGCAATACCTTCATCGCTTAATGCAATTTCAAGCTCGGGCATGTCGTCAGGAATAGCGTTCTTCTGGAAACGTTGAATAAAGTCCTGATGCGCGCCTTCTGCCGCTGCGTCGTCATGGAAGCGTGCAATAATTTCTTTCGCCAGCATGATTTTAATATCACGTGGGTTTTCACCGTTAGCAACGCGAGTTTTAAGCTCAGCAATCTCTTCTAGCGGTCGGAAGCTTAGAAGGTCATAGTAACGCCACATCAAATCATCAGAAATAGACATCACTTTACCAAACATGTCGTTTGGCGCGTCTGTAATACCAATGTAGTTGTTCAAAGACTTAGACATCTTCTGAACACCATCTAGACCTTCAAGAAGCGGTACCATCACAATAGACTGTTGAGTGAGTCCTTGTTCTTTTTGAAGTTCACGACCCATTAGTAAGTTAAAGCGCTGGTCTGTACCACCTAATTCAACATCAGATTTAAGCGCTACCGAGTCCCAACCTTGCACCAACGGGTACAGGAACTCATGAATAGCAATTGGCTGACCGTTGTTATAACGCTTTTTAAAGTCATCACGCTCTAGCATACGAGCAACCGTCTGACTTGCAGCAAGTTTGATCATGCCCGCCGCACCAAGGTCGTCCATCCACTCTGAGTTAAAACGTATTTCCGTTTTATCTTCATCAAGGATCTTGAACACCTGTTCTTGATACGTTTTCGCGTTCTCTAATACCTGTTCTTTACTTAAAGGCTTGCGTGTTACATTTTTACCTGTAGGATCGCCAATTAGGCCAGTAAAATCGCCAATAAGAAAAACAACTTTGTGGCCTAGTTGCTGGAATGTACGCAACTTGTTGATCAACACAGTGTGACCAAGATGCAGATCAGGCGCAGTTGGATCAAAACCCGCTTTGATAGTAAGGGTTTTGCCGGATTTTAGTTTTTCAATTAAATCCTCTTCGGGGAGTATTTCATCAACGCCCCGTTTAATCTCAGCTAGCGCTGTTTGCCAATCTTTCATTTGTACGTCACACTCTTAAAAAAACTGTATATTCAATATTGGCGGGCATTTTACGCGTACAACGGAACCATTAAAAGGTTTGCGCGTCAAAAAACGGATTACAAACAGTCATGTTGTTAAACCCAACAGCTTTTAACGTGAAATCAGAGTACTGAATTAACGTGGACTGTATTCAGTAAACTCAAGAAATAGTCTTCATGATAAGAGCTATTGGGTGTAACAATTTGCGCTAACAATATAATGAGAAAAGTTGCATTTTTAAGCAACGTATGTGAAATAGTGTTGTGCACATAACATTTCTCAGGTGGGCAGTAGTATGAGAAAGAAATTAGACGCTTCTAAAGCGCTCAATTTATTTAAAAAATTACCGAAACAGCACAGAACTGGGTTAGCAGTAGCTAGCTTATTTCTGGGTGGGCTTATTCTTTTTCCAAGTGAACCAGTAGAAGCCAGTCGCCATCAAGAAGCACACATTCTGGATGCAGGTGTCCGCTATCCGGTGGAGCTTCATATTGCGCCGTCAACCAACGTATTTTCTGGTGAAGAAGAATCTTCATGGCAGACGTACAAGGTGCGCAGTGGCGATACATTAGCAAAGCTATTTAAGCGTGCTGGCTTCACTTCGCGTGACGTATATAACGTAACGCAGGCAGGAGAGCTAACAAAAACGCTGGTTACTTTATTGCCCGGCGATGAACTATCGTTTAAAGCGAATAAAGACGGCAGCTTCGGCGAGCTAAAGTACAAATTGTCTTCGACTGAAACCCTGTTTGTACGTCCAGAATCGTCGGATGAGAACAGCGCCTTAACCGCTGAGCTTGAAAAGCGAGATGTAGACATTCGCTACAACTTCGCCCAAGGTGAAATTCACTCAAGCTTTTGGAACGCCGCCAGTGATGCAGGCTTAACCAGCAACCAAATTATGAATTTGGCGGGTATTTTCGGCTGGGATATCGACTTCGCTATTGAGATCCGATCTGGCGATACGTTTAACGTAGTATTCGAAGAGCAGTACATTGATGGTGAATTTGTCGGTTACGGCGACATCGTAGCAGCGGAATTTACTAACCAAGGCGAGCATTTTAGCGCTATTCTTCACGAAGATGGCACATACTACACGCCTGAAGGGCGCAGTATGCGTAAGAGCTTCTTACGTGCGCCGGTGAATTTTAGATATGTAAGCTCTAACTTCACAAAAGCTCGCTTCCACCCCGTGCAAAAGCGTTGGAAAGCGCACCGCGGTACAGATTACGTTGCTGCGGTTGGTACGCCAATTATGGCTGCGGGTGACGGTAAAGTAATTAAAGCGGGATACGATAAATATAACGGTCACCATGTTTTCATTCAGCATGGCGAGAAATACACGACCAAATATCTTCACTTTAAAAAGCGTGCAGTTAAGGTAGGAGATACGGTTAAGCAAGGCCAAACCGTGGGCTATTTAGGTAG
This sequence comes from Alteromonas sp. Cnat3-28, assembly GCF_022348265.1. Classification (NCBI taxonomy): domain Bacteria; kingdom Pseudomonadati; phylum Pseudomonadota; class Gammaproteobacteria; order Alteromonadales; family Alteromonadaceae; genus Alteromonas; species Alteromonas sp. Cnat3-28. The sequence goes on along the minus strand of NZ_JAKREY010000006.1, from coordinate 25,262 downwards.
TTCAGGAATGGTTACTGGCGCCCATCTTCACTATGAGTTCTTAGTGGATGGTGTTCACCGAAACCCTCGTACGGTTGAGCTACCGAAGGCGCTTCCTATTGCTAAGGAAGAGAAAGAAAGGTTTATGGAAATTGCCGCAATACGCCAAGAGCAGCTAGATAATAACAAGCGCATTATGCTTGCAATGAAATAGCGACGACTAAATGGCAAAATATATTGGCCTGATGTCAGGTACTAGCATGGACGGCGTCGACGCCGTCCTGTGCGACATCTCGCAAACGTCTTGCACCACCCTCGCCGCCCATTCAATTCCTTATTCTGCCGAATTACTTACTGCACTCAATGCACTTTGTAGTGAAGGTCCTGATGAACTTAATAGTTTGGCCATCGCTGATAGACTGGTTGCTGAAACCTTTGCAAAGGCCACCTTAGCGCTGCTTGAGAAAAACAACCTAGGTCCCTCGGACATTACGGCTATTGGCTCGCACGGCCAAACCATACGTCACCACCCGAATTCCGATGTATTGTCAGCACACTTTGCAGAATCATCCATACGCGGCTTCACCTGTCAGATAGGCGATCCTAATACCATCGCTGTTCTTACCGGCATTGATGTTATTGCCGACTTTAGGCGCAAAGATATTGCCCTTGGTGGTCAGGGTGCACCCTTAGTGCCCGCTTTTCACAATGCAGTATTTGCAAGTGATGATAAACACCGGGCACTCGTTAACATTGGCGGCATAGCAAACGTTTCACTGCTTGCACCAAAACAAGATGCTTCGCCACCTAAAGGGTTTGATACCGGACCCGGTAACACCTTGATGGATCAGTGGATAAGTCTTCATTTAAATAAAAGCTTTGATAAAGACGGAGCATGGGCTGCGTCAGGGCATTGTCACTCAGGTCTGTTAAACAGGCTCTTATTGGATGATTACTTCGCTTTGCCTGCGCCTAAAAGTACTGGTAGAGAGTATTTCAATATCAATTGGTTAAGTAATGCGCTTGCCGATTACTTCCCTTCTAGTGCAGAGCTGCAAAGCGAAGAAAAGAACAATAATTTAGCCCCTAAAGACGTGCAGGCTACCCTACTTTCGCTAACAGGTAGCACTATCGCTCAGGAAATTGTGAAGCATTTTCCTAAAACAAATAGAGAAGGCGCAAAAAGCGAAGTGATAGTGTGTGGCGGTGGCGCTTTCAATAAAGCATTAATGCATAACTTGAGCAATGCTTTAAGCGATTATGTAGTAACAGACAGCCATGCTCTAGGCATCCATCCACAGCAGGTTGAAGGCGCAGCATTTGCGTGGTTTGCACATGCGTATATGAATGATATTCCAGGCAATGTGCCTGCAGTCACAGGGGCTTCGAAAGCCACGGTACTCGGTGCATTATATAAAAAAGCGTAAGGGCGACAGGCTATCGCCCTCAAACGCTTTATTGGTTCTGTTTATTAAAGCAACGTCACCAATTAACTTGCCGTAACAAACAAATTCGCCATTACCAATACCAGCGCGTAACCCACGCTATACGCTGCAAGAAGAAGCAACACGAACTTGCCGTATTTGGCGAACGTCAGGCCCTTAACCTTACTCATGGTAACAATACCTGCTGATGAGCCAATAATAAGTAACGAGCCCCCAACGCCTACTGCATACGTGAACGCCATCCACTCAGCTGTCGACATGGCAATGTCCGCTTTTAACAACGCAGCAGTTAATGGCACATTATCTATCATGGAAGACAACACCCCCATCACAAAGTTGGCTCCTGTTGAAGGCATTACGCTATATACATGTAAAAGTGCGCCCAATGCGTCAATGTGATCGAGCATTCCGACAAGCAGCAACACCCCAAGGAAAAACAGAAGCGTGTCGAATTCTATTAGGCGAATATAGTCCAAGATAGGATCATCATATTTTTCTTCTCCCATAAAGGTTGCCACTAAAAACATAACCGCCATACCCGCTAAAAACGAAAGCATAGGTGGAATAGCAAAAAGCACATTGGCAATTAACGTCAGTACAATAGTGGACAGGAATATTCCCGCAATTACGTAATCAACCGGCCTAAGTTCATGGCGTGTTTTTTTTATTTTAACCTCCCCCTTCATACCTATACTCAACAGTAACGCTAGAAATAGTACTGCTGTGAGTGAAGGAATAATAAGTAAGAGCAGCTGAGTTATAGTGACCTTTTCATCCAAGAAAATCATAAGAGTGGTGACATCCCCGGTTATTAGCGACACGCCCCCAGAGTTCACCGCAAATACCACTAGCACAGCAAACCGCATGGTTTGGTTAAAGGGCAAACCCAAGGATAAAACCATGGCAATAGACACCAAGGTCGCTGTGATGTTGTCAGCTAGCGAGGAGAAGCAAAAACTAAAAATAGCGGTAAAGAATATGAGTTTTTTGAGGGTTATTTTTTGCGGCATGATAATGTTTAACATGTTTTCAATCATGCCTTTGCGGTTAAGGTAAGCAACGAAAGTCATTGCCGCTACAAGGAATAACCAGAGGGTGGATATTTCGCTTATGTTTTCTATGAGGTGTTCATTGAGCTCTGCTAGGTGAGGGCCCCTATTCGCATCTATGAAAAGAAGGATCCATGCGAATGTTCCGAAAAATAATGTGGTTTTGGCTTTATTCACGTGTAGCACTTCTTCAAATACCACACCCAATAATGCCATTACCGCTATGCCAATGAGCACATAGTCCAGCATACGTTTTACTCCCAAATTGTCAGGGGTGAATTATACGATTGCTGTTCATGCTTTAGCAGGTGTTCTGCGCTATACAAGGGGAAAAATCAGTTATATTCAACATGCACTAAACTGATGAAAATAAAGTGAAAAAATGCTGTTAATAAATTGAGTGGATTTTTTAAGAGATGGGAGATTTCCTGTACTTGTAACTAGTGCTCTTAAAAAATAAAAAAGGGCCAATAATATAATTATTGGCCCTTAGAAATTACATCTAAAAGCTATTTAGCTATTCCCATTTCCATTTCTTTAAGCGTTTCAGTGCCTGTTGCTAAAGGGGATTTAACACTGCTCTTTTTGGCGCGCATGTCGAAGTAGCCATAGCCACCTACAAGCAAGAAGCAAATAGCTGGAACAATATATGATACAACAACACCTGCGCTATCAATAATGGCGGCTTGGAAGAGCGGCATAATGGCACCGCCGAGAATCGCCATCACAAGGCCTGCTGCGCCTAGCTTGGTGTCTTCCCCCAGACCTTCAAGCGCAATGCCGTAAATCGTTGGAAACATTAGCGACAAACAGGCAGAGATAGATACCAATGCGATTACGCCTGCTAAATTAGGAGACTGTGTCATGAAGATACATAGCGCCATGGCAACCAGTGACATGATCATTAGCAGTCTAGCTGGATAGAGGTACTGCATAACCCACGTCATCACGAAACGAGAAATTAGAAATACAATCATGCTGTATTGTAAAATTTCACCACCACTCACTTCGTTGCCACTTGTCGCTTTCATTGCATATTGGATGGTGAAGGTCCACACGCACGTTTGTGCTCCGACATTAAAAAACTGAGCTAATACGCCAAACCGATAATGCTTGTTGGCTACTAACCGCTTAAGCGAAGCGCCCAACTTAACGTCTTCCACACTAGACTCAACCGATTCTTGAATTGGCGCTTTGATCAGGAAGATTGCAACCCAAACCAAAACGAGTACACATGCCATACCTACATAAGGAAGCATTACCGCATCAAGCTCAGCTCCTATCACATTTTTAAGCTCGCTTACCGACATGGCGGCACGCTCTTGTGCAGATGCCTGATTCAGGTTTGGCAATATAAGCGTTGCAGCCAAAAACACACCTAAATTAGTACCAACGGGATTAAATGCTTGAGCTAGATTTAAACGGCGTGTCGCGCTTTTTTGATGTCCCATCGCCATGACGTAAGGGTTCGCCGACGTTTCCAGAATGGATAATCCACCAGCCAATACAAAAAGTGCAGCAAGGAAAAAACCGTAAGTCATGGTTTGACTGGCTGGATAAAACAGAAATGCCCCCGCGGCCGCGCAGCCCAGTCCGGTCAATACACCTGTTTTATAAGAAAAGCGCTTGTTGATAAAAGCAGCAGGAATGGCTAAGCAAAAATACGCGCCATAATAGGCAAATTGAACCAATGCCGATTGCAAAGACGACATGGTAAATATTTTACTAAATACCTTTACCAAAGGGTCTGTCATGTTCGCAGCCACACCCCATGCAGCAAAGCAAATCGTTAACAATACAAAGGGAATCAATGTGTCTTTGGAAACCAAAGGGGCGTTGTTTTTCATAAGAACGGCCTTTCGCTTGTAAAAAATTAGTTAACCAATTTAAGCATTGCTCTTTACCTCTGTCAATAAATCAATTTGATTTACTTATTTCAAATTGCGTTAAAAATTAGACTTTATATGTAGGCGACCGTTAACAGAAAATGCGTGACTGTTATTAAACGGATAAAACCTCCTTTGAAAATTTCTTAATAGACAACGACATAACCAAGATAGCAAGCCTCACTGAGTGCTTTCTACTCACCTTGAAATATTGCCATCGCATCTCCCCCACTATTAACGAAAAACACACAAATGTAGCAAAAGAAATAAATAAACAAGGTTGATTTAATAGCAAGGGTTAGTTAGATTTCGTTCAAAACAAGCATATGTTAACGCGTTGTAACGTTAGCTAACTCTGATTTATCTCGCGTCAACAAGGAGTTAGCAACAAATGCGTAGATGTCATCTGTCACACGCTCATAACAAGCTGCGGTTGATAAACATTTTTAATTGAGAGAATAATGATGAAAACACCTACAATTACCCGTCGCTTTTCTGGATATAAGACAGGCTTGCAAACAGCGCTCCTCGCAAGCACCGCCATTAATGCCGCCACTGCGTCAGCATCACAAAGTAAGTTTCAAGACGCGTTTGACTTTCAAGCAAGTTATACGGGTGAGTCAGCCACCAATATTGACGGTGGTGAACGCAGAGGCAGTGCCTATGCTGGTCAGCTCTTTGTAGGTGGGGAATTAGATTTAAATACGCTAGCGGGCTGGAAAGACACCAAAATCCATATCGCCATGACAAACCGACACGGCAAAAACTTAGCCGAGCACTACATTGGGAACAGTACGTCCGTACAAGAAATCTTTGGAGGCCAAAATACCCGTCTTGCACGGTTTACGATTTCTTCCTCGTTTTTAGATGGCGATTTAGAACTGGAAGGTGGCCGCACAGTAGCGAATATCAGCTTTTTAGGCTCTGAACTTTGTCAATATTTTCAAACCAATGCTGCTTGTGGGAACCCAACCTTTGTATTTAGAACCAGTAACTTTACTTGGTGGCCGGTTTCGAGTTGGGGTGGCCATGCGAAATACTGGCTTTCGCCAAAAACATATTTTCATACCGGCGTCTATGAAGATAACACCAGTCATCAAGACTTGGGCGATCACGGCTTCGATTGGGCAACTAATGAGGCTACAGGTGTTGTTGTCCCCTTCACTCTGGGGTATCAAACCACGTGGGACAATGACGAATTACCGAGACGTTACGAAATTGGCGGTTGGTACGATGGCGCAGACTACACCGACCCAGTCTTTGATGATGAAGGCAACTATGCGGCGCAGTCAGGTAATGATTACGCAGTTAGAAACGGTCGCTCGGGTATATTTGCACGTTTTGAACAAACCGTTACCCGCCCTAACCCGCTAACGAAAGAAGGGTTAACCCTATTCGGTGCAGTGCTAGGTGGTACATCGGGTGAGCTGATTGAAGACTACTATATAAAAGCGGGTTTTGTACTACGAGGTACCCTGGCCTCACGCCCTAACGATACCATTGGTTTTGTATTTACCCGCCAACAGTACAGTGACGAAGCGTTGGAAGACCAGCGTATACTAAGAGCCACCAACGGCGGTGTAGGAACACCCTCAAGCAGTCAGACTATGTTAGAACTGAGTTATGGGTATGAGCTCAACGACCACATAAGAATTCAGCCGAACGTTCACTACATCATCAACCCCGACCAATTCGCACAGCGCGACAGAGTCAAGGCGCTTGATGACGCTATTGTGCTAGGACTGAGATTCGACGTAAATCTAGCGGCTTTGATAGTTAACTAATCCTCCCTGCAATACACTTAACAGCGCCCTCGGGCGCTTTTTTTCAAACCGATGCCATTCCCTGCCGTTGAGTTTAATTAGTTTCAAGGACAACTTTCTACCAATCCAACTTCTCGCTATCTCTGTATTCACTACTATCTTATAGCGTTTTGAGCACCAATACGCTTAGCGCTTCAACATCAATCTATTCTACGTTGAATAAGGAATAAGAATGACAGACTCAGTACTTTTTAGCTCGTTTGATTGGGCAGAGAATACCTTGCAAAACCGCATGGTATTAGCCCCTATGACGAGAGGTAGAGCTGGCGCCGATCGCATACCCAATAAAATTATGGGCGATCACTATGTACAACGCGCAGATGCAGGGCTCATTATTACTGAAGCAACGGCCATTTCAGAAGAAGGCATAGGCTGGGTTGATACCCCTGGAATTTATACCGACAAAATGGTCAAGGGCTGGCGCTCGGTGGTCAATAGAGTGCACGAGGCAGGGGGAAAAATCGTTTTGCAACTCTGGCATACTGGACGCGCATCACACAGCGATTTCCACAATGGAAATTTGCCCCTGTCTGCATCAGCAATAAAAATTGAAGGGGACGAAATTCACACGCCTAAAGGCAAGAAGCCCTACGAAGTGCCGAAGGCGATGACCTTTGACGATATAAAACGCACAGTACAAGACTACAAAAAAGCGGCCATTAACGCCAAGGCAGCCGGATTCGACGGTGTGGAAGTTCATGCTGCAAATGGCTATCTCATCAATCAATTTTTGGATAGCCGCAGCAATCAGCGCACCGATAATTATGGTGGTAGTGTCGATAACCGCTACCGCTTTTTGGCCGAGGTGATGGATGCAGTATTGAGCGTGTGGGATAAAGAGCACGTTGGCGTGAGATTATCGCCAAACGGGGTGTTTAACGATATGGGGGCCGATGATTTTCGTGAAACCTTTACCTTTGTTGCTCAACAGCTAAACAAATTGGAGATAGGTTATTTACACGTAATGGATGGCTTGGCCTTTGGCTTCCATGAACGAGGCGAAGCCATGACCCTTGCTGAATTTAGAGCACTATTCGACGGTATGATAATCGGAAACTGTGGCTACACCAAAGAAGAAGCCGAGAAACGTTTATCTGATGGCGATGGTGACATGATTGCGTTTGGGAGACCTTGGATCACGAATCCAGATCTTCCGACACGATTTAAGCATAATTACCCTCTCGAGTCCTTTGACGATCCATCATCGTGGTATGGAGGTGGTGTTGAAGGCTACAACGATTTTGAAACCTACCGCGAGAAGAGTGGGAAAGATGCGATGACTTCGCTGACCTGACTGTCTTTGGGCAGAGCCTAGCGCTCTGCCCTTTTCAAAAGCGTTATTTAAAATAACACGATGCGTAATGCTAACGCGTTCTCACTATTTAAATATGCCCTTAGTTAAACGACTTTTTCTTAGCGGCTAATACGGCAAGTTTTTCTAGACACGACATCCACGCGTAGTTGTGCTGATCGCACTCTTGCTTATTGAGAAAGCCCTGCTGAATGAGCACCAACCTTACATTCCCCTCATCGGTCTTTTCGAAGTGAATGTCTACTGATGTCATCACCGACTCTTCCATATCATCTTCCCACGCCCAGGAAAACGACAGCTGCTCGTTCGCTAAAATAGTCACATACTCACCAGTTAATGACATTTCAATACCGCTGGGATCCATCATCTTTATGCGATAGCGACCGCCTTCCTTGAAATCACTCATGATTTGTGTGACCGAACAATCGCCCGGTGCAAACCACTCACTAAGATATTCAGGCTCGTGAAATGCTGCAAAAACAAAGGGCAATGATGCATCTAGCGTTACATCAATTTTAAACTCGTGCATAAGACTGCCTTAGATATTCTTTGACGTTAAAGATCTGTGTCTATCTTACCTTATAACAAAAGTTAGGCGCTCTAGCGTCATTTACCTTTGCTATAAATAAAAAAATCCCGAGCCCGCGTAAGGAAAGGCCCGGGAGAAGGAGAACATCCTCAATATTTTTTATCGACAGCTCAAAGCAACTTCTTGAGCTAAAAAATGAACCTATGCACCTTTCATCAGTGAATCCATACTGGCCTTGCTGCCAAAGTGCTGTGAACTTACTCTTTCACTTACCGACAAATACAGATTGTCGATGTCGGCATTTGCCATAAACTTTTCACAAAATCCTGGAACATGAGGCTCGATAAAATGTTTGGCGGCTAGCATAAAGTGGGCAATGAGCTGTTTAACGTTGTCGGTACCCATGGCGATACGCATAGTGGTCAGTTCTATCCCTGCTTTCTTCTGCTCGTCTGAGCTGAGCTCAGAGTGAGAGGTCAGCGCCGGGCATAAAATTATCGTATTATTCTGGCCAATACTCACTTGGTGGCTGAATGCAGGCTCTAGGGCATCGAAGAACCGCACAAATACATCGCGAGGCAAATTTGCCGGCGCCATATCAACCGTGAATAAAGTACACGGCCAGCCGTGTGTATGCTGCTTTTCACGCAAACCGGCATTACTGTGTTCAGGCAGTGCGTGACAGTTAACGCGAATTTGATCGTGGGCATTCAAAAATGCAGTAAACACCTGCGTATTGATGACCTTGGTCATCATGCGCTGCTCTAAGGTCTTCATGCCGTTTAATACGTCAAAGGCCTTTTCAGAATCTAAGAACGCACCTTTGATGTAGTACACATCCCAAAACATGGTCTGTAACCAATCAACACCATTTGCTGAACTGCCTTTTGGCTGGAACATACGGTGTCCTTCACCAATCACCACGCCCGCTGTAGTTGCGCCACTGCCACATAGATCTTTGGTGTAGCTGTGAATGACATAGTCGGGTCGCGCAGCTTTGTTTTTATGCTGAAGTGGCTGGTGCAGTACAGGTGTAGCAAGGGTGGAGTCCAACATTACCAACGCATCTTGTGCATGCGCTAATTCACAGATCCCAGGCACGTCCAGTACGTAGCCGTGTGGGTTGCAAGGCGATTCTAGATAGACATGCATTTTTGCGCCATTGCTTAAGCGTGATGCATGTTCAGTTTTAGTTTGCTGCATGAACTCTGCAAAGCTCAGTGCGTCATAACCGTCAAACCACGCAATCTGTATGTCCATTCGGTTGCTGCGGGCGAAATAATCATGAAGTAGCTGGTACACTCCGCCGTACACGTTCCTCGAAACAATCAGTACATCGCCATGACTAAGAACATTTGATAAACACGCATCAATGGCAGCCATGCCCGAGTTGAAGTTCCAGGCTAGATATTCGGCAGCGTAAGGACCCGCTTCCATATCCACAATGGCGTTAGCAAGGGAAATATTCGTTGGGTTCAACAGACGTGAATAAATTTGGTGAGTAAATTCTTTGCCTTGAAACGCGTCGTCGACCCATTCAGTACAGGCATACACATAAGTCGCTGTTCTTACCACCACCGGTGTTGCAGAAAAAAGTGCCGTGACATTGTCGAACAGTGGATAGTGCCCTTGCGAGCCATTGCCACTCGACAAACTTTGGTACGTGGCACGAAATGGGTTTTGCAACGTATCCAGTATCTTCGCAATTTGAAAAGACAGAAACTTTTTAGCGTTGAAATAAGCCAGTCTGTCTTCTTTATCAAGTCCTTGTAGCGTATTACTCGTAATATCCCATAGCTGCATAACGCTTGCTTGAGCACCATATAAGTGATGAGCGGTGTTGGCGAGTGCCCTACCGTAGTCGCTCTCAGCATTTATACCGAAATGAGATAATTGTTCCTCAACTAAAGCCTGCGTTGTTTCGGCTTGGGTCGTGTTACGCTTAGGTGAAAGCACCTTAGCGTGCGTTACATCAACATCTGTTGAGTTTTGGAATTTGTTTTCTGACTGCATAGCGATTCCGTTGCAAATTGACTTCAGGTGCATGTACATGACACCAACACTGTTTACAAAAATGTAAAACTTAAATCACATTTTTAGAACAATTGACATTACGATTGTGCAGTCAGACAGAGGAAAGAAAAGTTTACTTTAGGAGTGTTAAGCAAATGACAGCAAGGAGTTCAAAGAGGATTGAACTGACTATTTTGAGCGATGAGGCGAATGATATTGCCGAAGCGATTCGCCAAAGAATAGCAGATAATAACGACTTCATAGGCGCTGATGGTCTCCCGCTTTTAACGCTTAAACAAATTGCTCAATGCCCTGAAGATGTAAATTCAGAAACCGTTACGGTACTGCTTGCAGACCCCGACCTTGCGTCTCGAATTATTGATACATGTTCAGCACTCACCTGGTGTCAGTCTACCTGGGCAGGCAATGCTCCCCTTCTAAATGCCGACAAGAAGAACTACATACTTACCGGACTAAAGGGAATTTTCGGTAAACTCATGAGAGAGTATGTTTTTGCTTACTTGCTTGGGCATGCCAGAAACGTAAAGGCTTTTGAGCAAAACCAGCGTGCCGCTCAGCCAATATGGGAAGCATCAAAGCGAATGCCGCTAAATGGTCAAACGCTTGGCATTGCTGGACTGGGCAGTATTGGGCAAGCATTGATCCCCGTTGCTCACGCATTGGGTATGAGCGTTGTGGGTTTAACCCGAAGCGGGCAAGCAGTGGAAGGTGCCGATGCTGTTTATACACCCGACACTATCGAAGCGTTTGCCAGAGCATGTGACCACGTGGTGAATTTAATGCCCGACACGCCATCTACGCAAAACATGCTTTCTCACGAATTTTTTAGTGCGCTGAAACCCCACTGTGTATTTATTAACGCAGGGCGAGGCAGTGCGGTTGACGACGATGCGCTCTTGCAAGCTTTAGACAACGGCGCATTGGCCCATGCAGTATTGGACGTCTTTCGTGACGAGCCTCTCGACCCAGCTCATTCGTTTTGGCAGCACCCTCGTATTTCAGTAACCGCTCACACTGCAGCGGAATCACAGCCAAGCGACGTAGCCGACGTGTTTTTAGAGAATGCGCTGCGTTACATCAACGGTGAATCGCTTAATTATCAGTTTGATTTTGCAAAGGGCTATTAGTGTTTAAATAGCCCTTCTCGTCATCCATTCAAGGCTAAAATACAGCCTGTCTGTAGCTAGTTACGCTGACGCTTAAATTCTAGGGTCAGTTGCCGTTATCTCAATGCGATCATGGTGCTTTTCATGAAACGATAACAGCTGAGGATAATCCTTCATGCTGTGTAGCTCACGGAAAAGTACCCAGTCAATCATGCTGTACAAACAGATTTCGGGATAAGTCCAACCACTAAATCCACCCGCATCAAGCTGGTTTGACAGCGCATCTAACACAGCTTCAATTCGCTCGTTTTGAAGACGGTAATACATTTTGTCTTCGCTAATATCAATGTCTGAACGTTTCAGAAGCATAAGCTGAACAAAGGAGTCGTTAGCTGCATCAATCAGGGTTAGTTGATTCTCTTCTTCCCAACTTAACCCTTCGTGATCAAGCTTATCGGCAAGGTAGTTATAAATAATGCGAGAGTCGAAAATCATTTGGCCGTCATCTTCAAGACAAGGCACTTTAAGCGTAGGGTTGCGAGAGGCGAGCAACTCGCGATCTTCACCTGAAAAAATTTGAAGATTAAGAAATTCATGTTCTGTAGACGCAAGTACGATGCGAATGCGGCGCACGTAGGGAGAAGTGGTGGAGCCATATAATTTCATAAACGCTGTCCTAAACCGTAGTCGTTCTATGAAATCAGTGTAGCCGGAATTTGAAAATAAAAGGAAGTGTTGAGAACAAGACAACCGACAGGCATACAAAATGATGCGATGTATGCCTATCGTTTAACATCAAGCGCTCAAAGCTGAATGTTCAACGCTTAAAAAGCATAGTAGTGTATAGCTTAAGCCCTTAAACGCTAAAGCTTGCACCACAGCCACAAGTCGTCGTGGCATTTGGGTTTTGAACTAAAAACCGTGAACCTTCCAGACCATCTACATAATCGACAATGCCACCGACCAAGTATTGTAAGCTCATCGGGTCGACAACCATAGTTACGCTGTCTTTTTCAATGGTCATATCGCCTTCGTTCACCTTCTCATCGAACGTGAAACCATATTGGAAGCCAGAACAACCACCACCTGTTACGTATACACGTAATTTCAAATCAGGATTTTCTTCTTCTGAAACAAGGGCTTTCACTTTCGCTGCTGCAGCGTCTGAAAACTCAATTGGCAACGCCGTTTCTACAGACATACCCACCTCTACATTAACCTCGTGCTTTCGCACTTTGTGCTTGGTCGCAATTATCTAATACTTGCGGATAGTTAGCAATTATTGGGGCAAAACTTAACGATTCAAGTTACTGCACATTAACGGCATTTCTGTTAAGTGACACGTTGAGATAGAAAAGTTAAGTAAACTAGTTAACACTAACAGATAGAAAATAGCAGTGTGGTCAACGTATCTAAAATATTGACGATACACGAATAAAGGGGCGGCATATGAGTACAACCGACAACTCCCAATTACCTTCTTCCACCCCAGTGCTGTTTGACGATTTCGGACAGTCTCGCTTTACGAGCAAAGAAGAATACAAAGACGCGTTAGTGAAACGACAAGAAAAACTCTTTCACGTTCAGCAATCTTACTTTCATCAGAAAAAACGAGCACTCATTGTGTTTGAAGGATGGGATGCGTCAGGGAAAGGCGGCGCTATAAGGCGTATTACTGAGAAATTAGACCCTCGTGGCGTGAGTGTATTTCCTGTGGCAAAGCCCGCAAAAGAAGACCAAGACAAACACTTTCTCTATCGCTTTTGGCAACACATCCCCTCCCCTGGCACACTTAAAATATTTGACCGCTCACACTACGGAAGAGTGCTTGTAGAAAGAGTAGATAAGTTGGTTGATGAAGAGGTATGGCAGCGCGGTTATGAAGAAATAAACGCATTTGAGAAAACGCTCAGTGACAGCGGGGTTCGTATTATCAAACTCTTTATGCATATTTCGTCAAGGGAACAGCGGGAGCGATTTGAAGAGCGGCTGCACAATCCTTTCAAGCGCTGGAAGTTAACCGAAGAAGACTTGCATAACCGCAAGATGCGAAACGCCTACGTAGAAGCTACACATGACATGTTCAAGCACACCCACACGCGTTATGCGCCATGGCATGTAATTAACGGAGAGTTTAAGTGGCAAGCAAGGGTTAACGTACTTGACGCCGTTATCGACAAACTCAGTGAAGGCGTAGATATCTCTCCGCCTCCACTTGATGAGCGTTTAATCGCGCTAGCCTCCAAACAACTAGATGTCGATGAGGATCTAATGAGCGACTAAGGTGAAAGAGCGCTGGCAGGCAGCCATAACTAATTAAGCGATTAAGCCTTAGTTATTGCTGTCTGGCAAAGTCACGTTCAATTCAAGTACGCTGCAATCATCGTTATTGTCTAGCTGTACTGATACTTGATCGTCAGCAATCGTCACGTATTTGCGAATTACCTGAATAATTTCCTGCTGCATCATTGGCAAGTAATCAGGCTCTGTTCGCTTTTTACGTTCGTGCGCAACAATGATTTGTAACCGCTCTTTGGCGACCGCTGCGGTACTTGGCTTTTGCTTCTTTTTGAGCAGGTCGAAAATTCCCATTACTTCCCTCCTAGCAGACGCTTAAAGAACCCTTTCTTCTCTGCTTCTAGGAAACGATGTGGAACAGTTTCGCCTAGCAGACGTTTTACAGCGTCAGCATAAGCTTGTCCTGCATTAGCTTCTTCGTCAAGAATAACCGGCTGACCTTGGTTAGATGCTTTCAGCACCGATTCAGATTCTGGAATAACACCCAATAGAGGAATCGCCAAAATTTCTTCAACGTCTGCAACACTTAGCATTTCAGCACTTTCAACACGACTTGGGTTGTATCGGGTTAATAAAAGATGTTCTTTAACCGGTTCGCCCTTTTCTGCGCGCATCGATTTACTTTGAAGAATACCCAAAATACGATCTGAATCACGTACAGACGACACTTCAGGGTTAGTAACCACAATGGCTTCATCAGCGAAATACAACGCCATCTGTGCGCCTTGCTCAATCCCCGCTGGCGAATCACAGATAATAAACTCAAAGTCTTTCTTAAGCTCATCTAATACGGCCTGCACACCATCAACGGTAAGCGCGTCTTTATCGCGAGTTTGTGATGCCGGAAGAATGAAAAGGTTTTCCGTTCTTTTGTCTTTAATTAGTGCCTGTTTAAGTGAGGCCTCTTTATTAATGACGTTTACAAAATCGTAAACAACGCGGCGTTCACATCCCATGATGAGGTCTAGGTTTCGCAAACCCACATCGAAGTCTATCACTACCGTTTTATGGCCTGCTAACGCAAGCCCCGTACTTATTGCTGCACTCGATGTAGTTTTGCCTACACCACCTTTTCCTGAGGTTACTACGATAATCTTTGCCATCTATTCTTTCCTATTAGTGCGTACAAAGCATCAAGCCAACGGCTCTATACGTAATGTTTCTTCTTCTAAATATACTTGTGCAGGTTTCTTCCAGCATTCACCTTTCACGGTTTCGTGCATAATGAATTGCCCTGCAATTGAAATAAGTTCCGCGTCTAACGACTGGCAAAATACACGGGCTCCCGTATTGCCTTTTACGCCTGCCAACGCGCGGCCGCGCAGGGTGCCGTAAACATGAATATTACCATCGGCAAGCAGTTCAGCCCCCTCGCTTACAGAAGCCGTTACCACCAAGTCTCCGCCTTCGGCATAGACTTGCTGACCAGAACGTACCGGACGGTTAATTACTTTGGCAGGTTTGAGCGTGGTTGCGGCTGCAGGAGCCGGTTCACTTTTTGGCGGCGCTGAAACGGTTTGATCTTGTTGTGCGGTTTGAGACGCGTTTTCGCCGCTACCATTATTGTTTTCACTTCCGCTCGCTTTGTTCGAACGAAGTGCGCTGTCTGTAAATTTGCTTTGGCTTACATCGGCTAACCCCAAATCATTGATAGTGGGCTTCAGCTCTGCCACCTCACCTTTCACGGCCATGGGCTGTAATTGCAGTCGACGACATAGCGCCACCAGCAGCTCGAACTCTGTCGCAGATAAAGGCTTTATCAAATGTAAAATCAGTGAGGAACGGGTAAAGAACTGCGGCGCGCTCGCGACCTTCTGAGATAACTGAGCTTCAAAATTATCTGGCTCAAAATCTATTACTTCTAACACAATACTGGTGAGCGTAGTGCCCTTCATGCGAAAGCAAGTTTCTGTCATTTTTTCTTCCCGAAAAGGCGTCACTTTCCTCATAGCAATTAGCCATGACAATAAGCAAAACCTATTAGCGCTAGTGTCTGTTGCTGTCTTACGCAGCTATACAATTTATTTATTGCGTCACTGTATCAAAAATCCCGTTCGCATACAGCAACTGTATACCGGTTAAAACACGTTTTACCCTGATAATAACCCTAGAACAAGCCAAGAACGTGCCAATCGTTGAGCAGTTTTTAATCAAGCGTAAATTATGCGAGTTTTTAGTGCGTCCTGTTTGTATACAAACGTCTCTTTCACCACAAAAAAAGTGCGATCGTAGATCGCACTTTTTATCATCTTCGTTTTCTCACAGCGCTTAAGGTGTGGTAAGTTTTTTCGGGTCTAGTAGTGATTCTAGCTCGCCTCTGGGGATATCTGTCATCGCTTCAGCCACATCAATAACAGGCTTGTTTTCTTTGTAGGCTGTTTTTGCTATTTCTGCGGCTTTAGCATAGCCAATAACAGGGTTGAGCGCGGTGACGAGCACGGGGTTTCTGTAAAGCGCAGCTTCAATGTTATCTTGATTTACAGTAAAGCCCTCGATCGCCTGCTCGCCGATTAGCGTCGCACTGTTGGTCATTAGCGACAGACTTGAAAGCAAATTGCTGGCAATCATTGGTAGCATTACATTTAACTCAAAATTCCCAGACTGCCCACCTACGGTAATCGCCGTATCGTTACCTATTACCTGTGCTGAAGCCATCGCCACTGCTTCCGGAATGACCGGATTTACCTTGCCGGGCATAATCGATGAACCTGGCTGTAGCGCAGGCAGCGCAATCTCACCTAAACCAGCCAAAGGCCCAGAATTCATCCAGCGCAAGTCATTAGCAATTTTCATAAGGGTGACGGCTAAACTTTTTGTCGCACCGGAAAGCGTCACTGCTGTGTCTTGAGAGCCAATAAATGCAAAGAAATTGTCAGCGGGCTTAAACGCAATGTCGGTCAGCTCCCCTAGCGCATCTGAAAATGTCGTAGCAAAATCCGCATGGGCGTTTACACCTGTTCCCACCGCAGTGCCTCCTTGGGCAAGGGTTTGAATAGCTGGCTGCACAGCGCGCAGGGTTTTAACCTGCTGCTTAAGCTGAGAAGCCCAAGCCAGTAAGCTTTGATCCATGCCTACAGGCATCGCATCCATGAGATGAGTGCGTCCGGTTTTGCAGTATTGCGCTACCGACTTTGCTTTAATTTCAATAGTACGAACTAAACTTTCAACGGCCGGTATAAGCTCGTTTGACAATGCAATAGCCGAGCTAACATGAATGGTGGTAGGGATCACATCATTTGAACTTTGCCCGTAATTTACATGATCATTCGGATGAACCTCTTCGCTGGAATAACGAGAGGCTAAGCGAGCAATGACCTCGTTGGCGTTCATGTTTGTGCTGGTGCCTGAACCAGTCTGAAATATATCAACGGGAAAATGCTGCATCACATCATCAAGTGCCAACAGCTCATCACAGGCTTTAACTATCGCTTGGCCGCGATCTTTATCCAGCACTTTGAGTTTCATGTTGGCTTGTGCTGCGGCTTTTTTTACTGTAATCAACGCGCGTACGAAGGCTTCGGGCATGCGCTGCCCGCTTACAGGGAAGTTTTGAATGGCACGCTGAGTTTGCGCGCCGTAGAGTGCATTTTCGGGGACCTGTAGCTCGCCCATACTGTCGCGTTCTGTGCGTGTTGCTGTCATGACTCGTATCCTTGTGTTGATATAGCTAGTTTTTCGGCGTGGTTGCCACGCTTTTATCAGAATCCTATTAGGGCTAGTGGCATTAGAAAACTAGGCCCTAGTAAGTGAATTATAAAAAATGGTGCACTAGCGCTTGCAGACCTTTGCTGTACATCAAAGATCAACAGGCTCTCTGGTGTTCATGTCTATTTTTATTCTCGCAAGCGCAATTCGATCACTCTCGTTACACGCGTAGCGCTCAGCTTTAAGTAACGGCTTGTACAAATGCTCTAAACAACTATGCCGCCATTGCTGACTGACCTGCGGATCGCACAGGGTTTCATAAAGCACCTCAACCGCATTTTTATAGATAGAAAATTTGTCTCTATCACTTGGCAATAAGTTGGCAACGAAAGTTACGCCATCTAGATAATTTCTTAAAAGCGTTGAGTTCAGCTCATTGTCGTTGTATCCAAATCGAACGTGTTGAACTGCATTTCGTATCGAAGACATGTGCATCCCTTGTGCGTGAAAAAACAAAAAAGCTCGATGTACATAAAAGCGCTTTCTTTATATACCACTCAATATAAATGATAATCGTTAGCATTTACAATGATCCAGTGCTATTCTTTTTCGTAAAGAAAATTGGATCTTCCAATTCCACCGATAGGTGAAGTTAACCAAAATTCAAAGGACATTATTTATGATCAAGAAGTTACTTGGTGGCACAGCCCTTTTTCTTATGGCCTCTGGTGCATTTGCTAACGAATGCGAAGTGACTGTGGAATCAAACGACGCCATGCAATTCAATACGTCGAACGTTGTTATCCCGGCGAGTTGTAGCGAGTTTACCGTGACTTTGAAGCACACAGGTCAGTTACCTAAACAAGCCATGGGCCATAACTGGGTGATGACAACAAAAGCCAACGGACAAGCAGTGGCAACAGACGGTATGAGTGCGGGTTTAGACAACAATTACGTTAAGCCAGACGATGAGCGTGTAATTGGCGCGACTGACATTATTGGCGGCGGTGAACAGACTTCTACGACCTTTTCTGTTGAAGGGTTAAGCAAAGATGAAGAATACATGTTTTTCTGCTCGTTCCCTGGTCACATCGGCATCATGAAAGGCACAGTTACGCTTTCGAGCTAAGGCGTTGCGAAAACTAGGCGTGCTTAACTAGGCACGCCTTAAACAAGGATAACAGTAGGTCGAGGGTGTAGTTGTAATGGATACGGCGTCTCACACATCAAAAAGCGCTAAGGCGATGGTCCGGTATAAGCACTTACCTTCTTTTACTAGCGCCCTATTAAGAAACGTTTTTTTTCCTCACTTAACCAATAAGCGGCTGTTGATGCCGCTGTTTATAGCCATTCTTCTTACTTATAACAGCACCCGTGCGGTTACCTTATCGGTGTTGTCAGATGCATTTTTTCAAGTGGCAGCGTTTGTATATGCGTCGCTTGCGCTTTATTACGTCGCCACGTTACGCGTTTCGGCCGAAGCCATTGGTAATTATATGAAAGCGCACCCTGTACATGAGGTAGGATTATCTGCCCTACTTGGTGCTCTGCCAGGCTGCGGCGGTGCTATTATCGTTGTCACTCAGTACACACGAGGTGTGACAAGCTTTGGAGCTGTGGTAGCAGTGCTAACCAGCACTATGGGCGATGCCGCATTTCTGTTACTCGCCCAAGCACCGTTAGATGCCTTAACCGTAATGGCCGTCAGCGTCACGGTGGGTGCAATGACGGGGCTAGTGGTCAATAAATTTCATAATTACCAGGCTCCTGAAGCCGATGGTGCGCTCCAACAATCGCAAAACTGTGATAAACCCAAAACAGTAAACCACAAAGCCATATCACTTTCTAAAGTATTCTGGATGATTGCGAGCTTACCCTCGTTGGCGATTGCGCTTGGTTTGGCCTTTCAACTTCCCGTACACAGTTACCTCGCTATCAGTGAAAGTACACTAACGCTGATTGGTGCCGCGTTATGTATTTCGAGCCTTGGACTATGGTCTTTGTGTGGTTCGGGAAGCGGATACGCTTCGATTACGAAAGAGGATTTAATTCCGCCTCCGTCTAAATGGCAAGAGAAAGCCGCATTAGACACCCAGTTTGTATTGGCATGGGTAGTGCTCGCGTTTCTTATGTTCGAGCTGTCTGTTGTCTGGTTTGGGCTAGACATTGCAGGGCTGCTTCAATCCATGGGCCCCGGCTTAGTTGGCCTGGCGATCATCATCGGGTTCTTACCTGGCTGCGGTCCGCAGATATTGGTAACCAGCTTATACCTTAATGGCGCAGTTCCGTTTTCAGCACAACTTGGCAATGCAATAAGTAATGACGGCGACGCGTTGTTCCCCGCCATTGCGCTCTCACCCAAAGCAGCGCTTATTGCCACAGTGTACTCTGCTATTCCTGCGTTTCTTGTGGGTTATGGCTACTGGTATTTGTTTGAATAAAGCTTTCGATGCGTTAAAAGGTTGAATTAACGGATAGGCTAGCGCTGCCCCACAGCGATTACTCTATTTCGACAGAAAGCGCTTCATTCCACGGCACGCTTATCTCATAGTTGCCTTTACGGGTTTTGTATTGATAGACCGTTGTAGAAAAAGCAATGGATTCGGGGTTTATATCTTCCTCGATAGTGAGAGTTGCGTTCACCGCTTGGAAAAAGCGAAAGCGGTATTTGATATCTTCTGCCAGCAGGCTCGATTCGCCGGATTTCAGCGTGATCGCTTCACCGTTTCGCTCACCGACTACGGCAATATCTAAACTGCCATTTATCACTGCTTTTTGCTGTTTAGACTGCAGCAGAACCAACCTAAGTTGATAGGTATTGTCACTTAACTTAAAAACTTCTACCCCTTCAATGGCAAAACCTTCGTCGGTTTTCTCAGGCGCCACGACGCGTTCATAGAAACTCAGTAATTCTTGTTGTGCCTCTAATTCTTTTTTCTGTTCGCCTAATGTATTGGTAATGCTCTCTGTCTCGAGCGTGGCAAGCTCCATGGCGACTTCCAGCTGATTCACTTTGGTAGTAAGCGCATGATTTTCTTCAGACAAAATAGCAATAGTTTCTTGCTGAGCCTGTACTTTCTTGCTGTCACCTTCGTCAATAATTCGCGCTAGCTTATAGCCGAACCCAACCATGGCAAACATAATAAGCGCCACTAACAGTGTCCACTTGTAGTTGCCTAAAACTTCTTTTAACTGATCTGTCGTCATGATATCTACATCAACAAAAAACACCGTCCGCTAAGGCGCTCTAAACATTATGAATTTTAGGTGTTTATGGTAAGCTTCTTTTTACGTTAATCTACTGTACCACAACATGCGCTTGCAGGCTTTAAGAGAGGAAGTAGCTCATCCACGCACATCCATTCAGTTGTGCATGCTGGGCATTGTAGGGGGAACCTGCGCGGCGCTTATCATCATACTGTTTCGGCTGTGCGTAGAATGGCTACAAGAAACAGGCGTTTCGTCGCTTAAGTCGGTGCTTACCTATGACTGGTTGGTTTGGCTTATCATGCCAATTACCAGTGTAGGATTAATTCTATTTATCGCCTTTCTTACGGGCTTCAAGCACTACCGTTTAGGTATTCCCTTCGTTATTCATCGAGTGAAGTACTATTACGGTCATATTCCATTTAGAACCACCATTAACCAGTTCTTTGGGGGCATGCTAGCCCTGGCCGGCGGTTTCGTTGTTGGTCGAGAAGGCCCTTCCGTTCATTTAGGCGCGTCAGGCAGTAGTTTCTTAGGGCAATGGCTTCGCTTGCCCTACAACAGTATTCGAATACTTGCAGGCTGCGGCATTGCGGCAGGGATCTCCGCATCCTTCAACACCCCGTTTGCTGCCGTAATATTCGTGATGGAAGTGGTACTTAGGGAATACAAAATACATATTTTTGTTCCTGTCATGCTGGCTGCTGCCTGTGGCTCGGTGCTCACTCGCATTGTATTTGGAGAAGTAAACGAGCTTTCGTTTTTATCGTTTAATGCATTTAGCCAGTGGATGTATTTTTACTTGGTGCTGCTAGGCATTCTGTTGGGCATGCTGGCCGTTTTATTCAATAGCCAGCTTATGCGGGTGATGACGTGGTTCAGGCCGGTTTCCATGGTGTGGCGTTTAATACTTGCTGCGCTAATTACCGGAACCATTGGTATGTTTATACCTGAAGCCCTTGGCGCCAACTTTATCGATGTTGAGCACTTATTTGATAGCTCCCCCGGCGCGCTGCTGTTGGTTTCTACTTTGGTGTTTAAAGTTATCTTGGCGGTTTTTGCTATTGGCCTCGGTATTCCAGGAGGGATCATTGGCCCAGTGATGGTTATTGGCATGCTTGCTGGCGCCGTACTTTTATTGCCACTGTCGTACTTTATTGACGTACCCGAATTTACCAACAGCTTCGCCCTGTTAGGCATAGCAGGCATGTTGACCGCAGTATTGCACGCGCCTCTTGCTGCGCTTTCCGCGGTTATGGAACTATCGTACAGCCCGCAAATTATTCTACCAGCCATGTTGGTAATTGTGCCTGCTTACGTGACTTCTACGCAGTTCTTTGGCAACCGCTCTATTTTCATACGCCAGCTTGATTATCAAAATCTCCCTTACGCTATCTCGTCTATTCGTGAAGCACTTGAGAAAACGGGCGTACTTGCAGCGATGAATACCGAGTACAAGCTATTTCACGATGCGCCGGAGCAAGCGTTAATTAACTACTTAGAAAGCGATCCAACAAAAATTGTCATTCAGAAGTTAAAATTTGAAATAGATGTGCAGTATAAGCTGGTCCAATACAATGTGAGTTTGGAACACGATGCAACAGCGTTAAACTATTACGAAATGGAAGGTATTAGCGCGCAGTCTACGCTGCACGAAGTATACGAACACCTTAAAAACTCGCGCTCTGGCGCAGTTTATATTTACGATCAGGAGCTAAACGATATTATTGGCGTAGTAACGTGGAATATCTTACAAAGCTTCTTACAAAAGGCTCATTATTAGTATGTACATTTTATGGTTTAAAGCGCTGCACATCTTTTTCATGCTGGCTTGGATGGCAGGACTTTTCTATTTACCGCGACTTTTCGTTTATCACGCGACAACGAAATCTCAAGTGGTAAAAGACGAATTTAAGGTCATGGAGCGCCGCCTGTGGTTCTTTGTTACTCCATTCGCCTTGTTAACTCTGGGATTCGGCGTTGCGCTTATTGTCAGCTATGGTGGAACTTGGTTTAAAATGTCGGGGTGGCTTCATATAAAGTTGCTGCTGCTTCTTGCTATTTACGGCTATCACTTCTATTTGTTTAAGTTAATGAAGCAATTTGCACGCGACGAAAATAGACACTCTCCGCGCTTTTATCGCTTTTTAAATGAAGCGCCGGTGCTTTTCATTCTCGCCATCGTTTGCCTGGCTGTGGTAAAACCTTTATAAAAGTTTAAGCCAAACTAAATAGTAAAGGCGCACGTACAAAGTTATTGAAAAGTCAGTACTCAAGGAACCAGTACTGCTGTGTAGTGTGAGAAGTAATTTTAAGCTTGTTGTTGAGAGTGTTGTAAGCATTGCACATAGTCGCCCAGAACCTGCTGTTTCTCGGGTTTAACAAATTGTTTTTATCGGAATGCTATACATGGATGACAGTAATCAACACCTCAAGCATTTGCTCAAACAGACAGACATTGCCTTTAAGGCGCTTATGAGGGAGCCTGCTTCACGGCTTCTTAACGAGCAATACGAAAAGGCGAAGCTTGAACTAGACAGCTATACCGCTTCGCTTAAACACACGTTGAATCAACGGCATCAACAACAAAGACAGCGCTAATTTTGAATTAGCGTTTTTGTTTTTTGCTTCTCCTGCAGCTCCCAGTTATCAAATTTTCCCCTAGGTTACTTTGTTAAAGGTTTCAAATTGATTGGGTAACGCGCCTGCTAGCTCCCCTGACAACTTAGTGTAATCTGCCAGCACCGAAGGAAGCTGTTTAACAAGCATATTTATATTACTTTCAAGCTGAGCAGCTTGTTTGTCGTTTCTGTAAGACAAGGCTAATTCAATATTAGCAAGCGTTGAGAAAAGCTTTAAACATCGAGACAGGCGAGCTTCTGCAGGTTCTGTTTTCTCAGGCTCGTTATCGTCACAGTCTTTCTTGTTCGCCTTACTTTTTTCTAAATGCTTTTCCCAATGGTTCCACGCATTTTGCCACACAGGTTCTAATTGCTTATGAACGTGTAAAAGCCCACTTAGCCAGCTTTCGAGCTCTTTCGAAGGCCTCGTCGTTCCTTGCACCTCTATCGCAACGTTCAATTCACTAGGCATGGGCGACTTTTCCTGACGCATAAAATCCAAATGCGCCCGCAGGCCATTCATTAATGTATCAGCAAGCTTATCTACATCTTTGTCTACAAGGTGGCTGTCACTAGACTGTATGAGCCACGGCATCCACTGTTCGGGCATGGGAATTTCTGGTGCGGAGGCAACGGCAAAGATCATTCCATCTACGTAATAAGCATCCGGAAGCACATTTTCGAAACTGGGAAGCGAAACAATATCGCTGATTGTGTTTATTGGAAACCCATCTTTCACCATTACCATCCTATTTTAATTTGCGTTCTCTTTTATGAAACGGTAGTCTGCGCGGCCACTTTGTAGAGGGCATGTTTTGTAACCTTTTATCTACCCAAAATAATGGGAAATAAGGTAAAGAGTAAACAACAAACTTCTACACTGGGTACGCGACAATAGGTTTAAAACCAATCTGTTACTGTATTGGTTTAGCGGTACTGTTGCGTGCTCGCCTACCTATTGTCATGATAGCAAAACTTAACTAAGAGTCGTTGCAATGGCAAAAGATAAATCAGGATACATCATCGCGGCCGCCTTTATTGGCCCTGGAACAGTAACTACGGCAAGTCTGGCAGGTGCAAACTTTGGCTTTCACCTAGTATGGGCGCTCCTTTTCTCCATATTCGCAACCATAGTATTGCAAGACATGGCTGCGCGTTTAGGTGTGGCCAGCGGCCAAGGCCTAGCCAGTGCAATGAAAAACATGGCTTACAAGCCATGGCTAAAGAATCTTTTTATCGTGCTTATTGTCAGTGCTATCGGCATTGGCAACGCAGCCTATGAATCGGGCAACCTAACCGGCGCAGCAATCGGCCTAGACGCATTTATCAGTATAGGCATTGGCCCCTGGGCCAGTATTTTGGGCACGATCGCTATAGTTTTACTCTGGTCGGGCAGCTACAAGTGGATAGAGACAGTACTGGTTTATCTCGTCTTTATTATGGCTGGCGTATTTCTTATCACGCTGTTGGTAGCCAAACCTGATATCGCCGCGATGTTTAGTCAGTTAATGTCTCCGCGACTAGACGCTGACGCCATTACCACGGTGCTGGCGCTTATTGGTACCACCATCGTGCCTTACAACTTGTTTCTTCACGCGAGCCTAGTTGCAAAATCATCGAAAGGCCAAGATAAACAAGAAGCGGTCGTCGCGTGCCGAAACCAGTCTGCTAGAGCTATTAGTATGGGTGGGCTTATCACGCTTATCGTAATGGCAACAGCAATGATGGCGTTCTTCAATCAAGCTGCCACTATGGACGCTTCGAACATGGGCGAGCAGCTTAAACCGGTTTTAGGTGACAAAGCTCAGTGGTTTTTTGCATTAGGGTTATTCGCCGCAGGCTTAACCAGTGCTATCACTGCGCCGCTAGCAGCCGCTTATGCGGTAACAGGAGCACTAGGGCTTTCTGACGATATGCAAAGCAAGAGCTTTAAAGCGGTATGGTTTATCATCATTGTAGTGGGTGTCAGCGTTGCAGCACTTGGCTTTAAGCCCCTACCCGCCATCTTGTTTGCTCAAGCGACTAATGCTCTTTTACTGCCAATTATAGCCATTTTCCTATTGGTCGTTATGAATAAAAGCACCGCACTGGGGGAATTTAGAAACACATGGAAAAGTAACCTGGCAGGCTTTCTAGTAGTGGGTACTGTAATTGGTTTAGGCCTGTATAAACTAATCGGCGTATTTAGCTAGCTGCAAAAATGGGGTCAGAGTCTGAGGTATCCCCACAAATAATATAATGATATCAGCGAGATAAAAAAGATAGGAACATTCATGACGTTTGGTGATCAGATCAATCGCCAAAAATCACTGAGGCCAAACAGCCATG